>JAHRWI010000080.1 GCA_019090225.1 Porticoccaceae bacterium | reverse complement strand
GTGTAACCGAGAGCGGTTTGCATCCAGATGGGATACAGCACGGTGCTGGCAAAATAGGTCAAATTAAAAATAATACCCATAATGGAAGCGACTACAAACACGGGGATTTTGAAAAGGCTGTAGTCAATAATCGGATGCGGTTCTTTGCGCTCCCAAACGACATAGGCAATGAATGCGATGATCGAGATATTGAGCATCAAACGAATATCAGCGGATGCAAGCCAGTCTAGCTCGTGGCCCTTATCCAGCACCAATTGAAAGACCAGCACCGTAATCGCCAATAGCAGCATGCCCATAGCATCGACAGGCACCTTTTTTATTTCAGTTTCCATATGGTGCATGCTGGTCCAAACGATCCACGCGGCCGCCAAGCCGATGGGGATATTCAGATAAAAAATCCACGGCCAGCCGATATTATCTGTGATAAGCCCGCCCAAAATAGGGCCGAGCACAGGCGCAATAGTCGAGGCGATACTCCATAAACCTATCGCCATACCGTGTTTTTCGGGCGGAAAAATTCGCAGTAATATGGTCTGAGATAAGGGCACAATAAGGCCGCTCGATAGTCCCTGCAAGGCTCGGAAAAACACCAGGCTTTCAATACTGCTGCTCATACCACAGGCCCAGGAAGTCAGGGCAAACATCAACACAGATACTGTAAAAGTGTGCACCTCGCCGTAACGCTTACACACCCAGGGGCTAAGCGGTAAAACAATAGCCAGGCAAATGCTGTAGGTGGTTAATACCCAGGTACCCTGGGAGGGGGAAGCACCCAAACTGCCGGATATGGACGGTACTGCCACCACTGCGATGGTCAGATCCAGCACGTTCATAAAGTTGGCGGCGGTGATCGCAAATGCGGTCAGCATTAAAGGCAATCGCGGCCCGTCCATCATCGAGGATGTCGTCGTTGTCGTCATAAAGAGGTTTAAGCCGCTAAAGTCTGGATCGGCCCCACTCAGGAAAAGGTTTCCGGAGCCTGGCAAGTGGAAGTAGTGAATTATAAAGCGCAGCGAGTCTATCGATATTTAGTTGACACGTCAACGTTTATGACCTCATATCCTGGCTTCGCTTCGCCTAAACCATGTTAAAGCGATAGCCCATTTTGCTCCTCAAAAACGGGGCTGCCAGTCTCGATCGCGTGCTAGGCCACGCGGTTCTAATCGCGTCGGTGCAACCTGCCTCTTGAATAAACCCAGGCCCCCAGCGTCAGGCCAAGATACAGGCCGCCGATGAAAATAAGCTGTTCAGGCTGAGTGCTGAGTTCGTAATAGAGGATCAGCGCCGTGCCTGCTAAAAGTCCGACGAATGCCAACAAGGTGAAAGTCAGCGACGAGTCAGTTAAATGGCGAATTTTAAAATTAGCGTAGGCCATCAACAGTGACACCAATAAAAAGGTGACGCTGCCAAACTCTAGAATCAACTCCAGATTACCAGCAAACACCAGTAAAAAAGCCAGCACCGCCATACCGATAATTGCAAAAACCGGGATATGATTAATCCGCCTGGCAAGAAAATCAGGCAGAAAACCGTCTTTTGCGATCACGGTGACTTGTCTTGACGCCCCGAATAAAGTGCCACTAATCGCACTACTGGTTGCGAGTAATGCACCTAGAATCACCAAATCTGATCCCCAATGACCCAGCACCTTGCCTGTTCCGGCAGCCAGTGCGTATTCTTTGCTGTGGATAATATCTTCAAAGGGGATGGCCAATATTGCGCCTAAGGAGATAACAAAATAGATCAAAATCGCAAGGAAGATAGCGGCATAAATCGCCAGGGGAATATTTCTTTCAGGTTGGTCCATTTCGTTAACAGCATTGATGACGAGCTGAAAGCCCTCGTAAGCGACAAAGGTAAGCGACGCGACGATAAAAATGGATAAGACACCCGTGTCCCCATTGTTTTCAAGTAAGCGAGGGATGCTTGTCTGGCTATTGTTGATAAGCACGAAAGAGATGATGGCAAGGATCACCAGCTTCGTATAAACCATCAAATCCTCAATTTTGCCCATACCTTTGACGCTCCAGATATTTATTAAGGCAAAGGTGAGAATCACGCCCCCTGCTACCAGCTTTCGGAGCCAAACATTGTCGGCAAAATCAAACCCGCTGATAGCATAGGATGCGAAGGTATAAGCGTAGAGGGCCATGGTGCTGATATAACCAAATATCACCCACCAACCAATGAGGGATGCGGCAAAAGGGGAATTGGGAAAAGTCTTTTTGTAAAACGCATAGGTAGCGCCTTCGTCTTTATAGTAAACACCCAATTTTACGTACGAGTATGCAGCCAGGGACGCGATCAAGCCGCCGATGACAATAGCTATGGGGGTAAAAACACCAATCATCGACACCGAGATGCCAAGCACCGTGAAAATCCCGCCGCCGACCATACCACCCAGGGCAATAGCAATAAGTTCGGGAACACCCAGTTCTTTGTTTCGCTTTCTAAGGATGGAACCGTTGTGATTATTGGTGAATCGCATTTATTTCCTTTGGTAACAACTATTTTCACGAATGTTGTATCTTTGACGAACCCTACATCGCTATAAAAATCAGATACATGCGGCTCTCTAAATAGGCGCTATCGTCAGGCTTGTGTTATCAATATTTCACTTAACAGAGCGACACAAAAACCTAAGACCGCACCAAGCGGCGGGGCCCAATGCTTGTTCAAGCGGGATTGCGGCGCAATATCCTGAAAAATCAGATAGAGGACGCCTCCCGATGCGTACAGCATAATGGCACCTAATACTGAAGGATGATCTGAAAGAAAGAAGAACCCGCTAAGACCAGCGGCAGGCCCTATTATGACCAGGGCACTCATAAACAACAGGGTGTTTTTGCGACCACTACCGTTTAGAGAAATTAGCTCTCTATAGGCGTTAAAACCCTCGGGAAGATTCTGCAAACCAATAAGCAAGGCCAGTAAAGGCGCTACAGAAGAATCCAGGGCTACGAGTCCGCCCAAAGCAATAGCCTCGGGCAGATAATCTAATATCATGCCCATCAACTGTGGTGCTTCTCTCCGCCTTAAACCTAAGACCCGCTCAACAACAAAGAATGACAAGCCCCCGGCAAGAATCACCGGAATAACCAATACCGAGTCAGCCATGCTGGCTCTCCCCTCAGGCACCAGCACGATGGTGACGCCGCCCAAAAGGATACCGCCGCCAAAGGCGATAAAAAAATGCCGGAATTCCTGCTCAAGCCAGTTGGGCCGAATCCGTTCAAAGCTGGCTATTAGCCCACCAAGGGGAATACAACAACCTGCGGCACTGGTCAGCAATACAATAGTTAAAACTTTGGACATATTTTTGCTATCTGCTTGATAACCTGCATGATAGCGTCAAACCTACTGGGAGTAGATTTAAAACAAAAACCAGCGCGCGTTTTTCTGTTAATTTATCGATCAATATTGATAGGTCTCATAAGATAGCTAAGTAACCAGGCCAAACCAGGCAATTCAGGGAAGTGGTTTCAAAAACCAAGTACGCCAACCATGGGCACATTAAACGACCAGCAAAGCGCTCAAAGCGCCCCCATCGGCCACATCAGTGAGGTTCATGGCCCAGTGGTGGTCATTACCTGTGACAAACCACCGCGTATAAATCAAACCCTGCGCACCTCAATAGATCACGAAACCTATCTCTTCGAAGTCCATCAACATCTCGATCAACATCATGTCCGCGCCATCACCCTGCACCAAACCGCCGGTTTGCAGCGCGGTATGCCAGTTTACGATACCGGTGCGCCTCTACATGTCCCGGTAACGCCAGACTGCCTGGGCCGCTTACTAAATGTATTTGGTGAACCCCTGGATGGCCTTCCAGCCCTGATCTCACAGGAGTATCGCAATGTCCACAGCCGACCGGCTCCGCTCTCCGATGCCATAGCGGCTAGCGGTATTTTGGAAACCGGCATCAAAGTTATCGACTTGCTCTGCCCCTTTATTAAGGGCGGCAAGACCGGGCTGTTTGGTGGCGCGGGAGTCGGAAAAACGGTGCTAGTGATGGAGTTTATGCACGCCATCACCACCCTGCACCAGGGCGTCTCGGTGTTTGCCGGGGTTGGCGAGCGCACCCGGGAGGGCCATGAACTCTGGCATGAAATGCAGGAAGCCGGGGTGATGCCACAAACCTTAATGATGTTCGGGCAGATGGACGAATCCCCCGGCGTCCGCTTTCGGGTCGGTCTGTCGGCGCTGACCTATGCCGAATACCTGCGTGATTCCCTGCACAAAGAGGTTTTGTTTGTGATGGATAACGTATTCCGCTTTGTTCAGGCGGGCAGCGAGATATCCAGCTTGCTGGGCCGTATGCCAGCAACAGTGGGCTATCAGCCGACACTGATCTCGGAGGTGGCCGAAATGCAGGATCGCATTCAGTCCACCCATGATGGCGCGATCACTTCGGTGCAGGCCGTTTATGTGCCAGCGGACGATATGACCGACCCGGCGGTGAGTGCGATTCTTAGTCATCTTGATACCACGGTGATCCTCTCCCGCGCCCAAGCTGGCAAAGGCATCTACCCAGCGGTGGATCCCTTACAATCGGGCAGCAAGTTAATGGATCGTCACACTCTGGGCAGCCGCCACTATGACATCGCCGAAGGCGTACGCGGCCACCTCGCCCGCTACCACGAGCTGGAGGACATTATCACCATGCTTGGCATCGAGGAATTATCTCCCAAAGACCGACACATCGTGATGCAGGCCCGCAAACTACAGCGTTATCTGACTCAACCTTTTCGCGTCATCACGCCCCGCACTGGTATCGAAGGTATGTCGGTGCCCCTCAGCCAGACCCTGGATGACTGCGAAGGCTTTTTACTGGGACGTTTCGACGATGTGCCTGAAGAGCTCTGTTACATGCGCGGCACTATGGATCAGGCGATGACTTAAAAATGCTATGAAATTCTTTACCCTACAGTTGCAGGATGCCGCCAGGAGCGAACGAATCGAAGAACTCAGCAGCTTTGTTGGGGAAGATGCATCCGGCCGCTTTGGCATTCTCCCCGGCCACGCACGGATGATGACATCGCTAATCTTTGGACTGGCGCGCTTTCGGGTTCGCAACGAAAGATGGCATTACCTGGCCTTGCCGGGCGCCTTGCTCTATTTTCTTGACGATAAACTATCAATCAGCACCGAACGTTTTTTGATCAGTGATAACTACGAACAGATCAGCGCTGCACTCCAGGAACAGGTGCTCGCTGAGGAAAGTGAACAGCAGGTGGCGAAAAAGAGTCTGCACCAGGTGGAACGGGAGCTGCTCAAGCGACTATGGGAAGGCAGTCGCGACCGGGAGCCTCTGCTTTGAAAACGGATCGCAGGTCGCCAAAAAATGTACAGCTACAAAAACAGGTAACACTTCAGGCTGAACGCATGAAGCAGGCAGAAAAAAACCAGCCAACCCTGATGTCGCAGACCGCCTATATCGGCACGCTGGGTTTAATTTTTGTACTGCCGCTAGTTGCAGGCGCATATTCTGGCCGCTGGCTCGACGGACTTGCCGTAGGTTACTCAATTCGCTGGACCATGAGCATGCTGTTTCTTGGGGTGGTCATTGGTGCAGTAAACGTTTATCTGTTTATTCGTGAGCGGGAGTAATTGATGGAAAACGGTGGAATCAACGCCAGTATTCTGTTTCAGCTTGGATCCGTGGAACTCTCCAATACGGTAGTGACCACGTGGGTGATCATGGCCATAAGCGGACTACTCGCCTGGCTGACCAGCCGCTCACTGACACTACAGCCCGGCCCCGTTCAAACCATAGCGGAGGGTATAGTCAGTACCATTGAAACCGCCATTAATGAAGTAGCACCAGAGCACACCCGCCAGTTGTTGCCCTTCATCGGCACGCTTTGGTTATTTCTGGTTATCGCCAACCTCAGCGGCCTGATTCCCGGCATTCACTCACCTACTCGCGATCTATCAGCCACCTCAGCCCTCGCCATTCTGGTGTTTTTTTCGGCCCACTGGTTTGGTATTCGCACCCAGGGGCTGAAAAATTATCTACGCCACTATCTAAGCCCCAGCCCGATTATGTTGCCCTTTCACATTATCAGTGAAATTACCCGCACTATCGCTCTGGCGGTGCGCCTGTTCGGCAATATGATGAGTCTGGAAATGACCGCTCTGCTGGTTCTACTGGTCGCAGGCTTTCTAGCACCGATACCCATCCTGATGCTGCATATTATCGAAGCCCTGGTGCAAGCCTATATTTTCGGCATGTTGGCGCTGATCTTTGTCGCCGGCGGCATACAGTCCCAACAGATCACTCAGCACAAGCAACAGAGCAAACTACAACACAAACAGAGGGAATAATTGATGCCTGATTTATCGATGTTTATCACCGCCTCCACGGTAGTGGCAGTTCTCGGCATAGCCATTGGCGTGCTGCTACCCGCCCTGGCCATGGGTCGGGCCATCAGCAGCGCCCTGGATGCCCTGGCCAGGCAACCCGAAGCGGAACGCGCGATTATGCGCACACTGTTTATCGGCCTGGCCATGATCGAATCATTGGCCATCTATGTGCTGGTGGTTGTGCTGATCGTATTATTTCGCAATCCCTTGCTGGAATATCTGTTGAAGTAAGCATTACAGACAACGATTACTACGATCAGTGATTAGCACAGACAATGATTAGCGTGGCACGAGGATTACCAATTTGGAACTGAACAGCTCCACTTTTATTCTGGAAATCATCAATTTTCTGGTGCTCGTATGGATACTCAAACGGTTTTTCTATCAACCGGTACTGGATGTTATCGCCCGGCGCAAAGCAGGCATCGAAGAGACCCTAACCAAAGCAGAACTGCTACAAAGTACGGCGGAAGATCTGCAAGGACAGTATGAAATGCGACTGACCCACTGGGAACAGGAAAAACAAGCTGCCCGCCAGAGCTTAGATGACGATATCTGCAGCGAGCGCGAAGAGCGGCTGGCCACCCTGCAAAGCGAGCTTGAGGTAGAGCGGGAGAAGGAAGCCGTACTGATCCGGCAAAAATTAGAGGATGAGCGTCAGAAGAACGTCGACACGGCCCTGAATCAGGGTGCCCAGTTCGCCACGCGCCTGCTTTGCGCCGTTAGCAGCTCAGAACTGGAACAGCGTCTGACAAAGCTGTTACTGGATGATCTTGAAAAATTACCAGCCGAGCAGTTAGATCGACTACACACCGCTAATGGAATAGAAACAGGTGTGCCATTGAGCAAGTCAAGCAGCGACACCGCCATCACTATCACCAGTGCCTACCCACTTGATGCAACTATCCGTAAGGCTGTAGAACAAGCCTGTGCCAAAATTCTGCCCAGCACGAACCAGTTCCATTATCAGCAAGACCCTGACTTGATCGCAGGTTTGCGTATCAGCGTCGGTTCCTGGGTCCTCGCGGCCAACCTGCAGGATGAGCTGAAAGGCTTCACGAGTTTTGAGCATGAGCACTAAAACCGAGACCAGAGTCGATTTGCTCAATGCCCAGGCAAACTGGATTGAGAAATATCAGCCCGGCCTGAGGATTAGCGAACAGGGCGCCGTGGTTTCTATCGGTGATGGTATTGCCTGGATCAGCGGCCTGCCTTCCGTGGCCATGGAAGATATGCTCCTGTTTGAGGACGGCAGCCAAGCAATGGTCTTTGACCTAAACGAAGACCTAGTTGGCGCTGTGCTCTTACATGAAAGTGAAAGCCTGTCTTCTGGAACCCTTGTATATCAATCTCACCACACTTTAAGTATGCCAGTAGGTGATGCGCTCCTGGGGCGCGTGATCGGTCCCCTGGGCCAGCCTCTGGATGGTGGAGAAACACCACAGCATTCAGCTCAGCTGCCCATGGAAAGGCCCTCGCCACCCATTGTTGCCAGAGACTTTGTCCAACGACCTCTATATACAGGGATTAAAGTCATCGACACCCTCATCCCCATCGGTAAGGGTCAGCGGCAGTTGTTGATAGGCGATGAGGGCCTCGGGCGTAGCTCAATTGCCCTGGATACCGTCATCAACCAGCGCGGCAAATCGGTTTACTGCATTTATGTCTTGATCGGCCAAAAGCGCTCGACCGTGGTTAATAACATCAACACCCTCCGCAGTTATGGCGCCCTGGAATACACTACCATCGTAGTCGCCGAAGCCACTGCCCTGCCCGGCCTGCAACACCTGGCGCCCTTTGCAGGCTGTGCGATTGCCGAGTACTGGATGCAACAGGGGAAAGACACCCTGGTAGTCTATGATGATCTTGCTACCCACGCCAAAACCTACCGTGAACTATCCTTACTATTACGTCGGCCACCCGGTCGAGAGGCCTATCCCGGCGATATCTTTTCAGTCCACGCTCGTCTGCTTGAGCGCGCCACCTGCCTGAATGCCAGCCACGGCGGTGGCAGCATGACAGCCCTGCCAGTCGTGGAAACACAACAAGGCGAAATTGCCTCCTATATTCCCACCAATCTAATTTCCATCACTGATGGGCAACTCTATTTAGAACGAAACCTTTTTGTCGCTGGCTTTCGCCCCGCCATCGACATCGCAAAATCGGTGTCCCGTATTGGCGGCAACGCGCAACACCCCTGTATCAAAAAAGAAGCCGGACGCATGAAGCTCGACTACCTGCAATTTCTTGAACTCGAAGCCTTCACCCGCTTCGGTGCGCGCCTCGAAAGCTCTATGGAAAATGCCATCAAACGTGGCCGCGTACTCCGTGAAATCCTCAAGCAGGACCGTTTCAGCCCACTGAGCATAGAGTTTCAGATGGCCTGGTTGGTGGCCTTTAATGAAGGACTTTTTGATGATGTGGAAGCCGAGGGTATGCCCCCCTTACTCGCCAAACTCCATGACTGGGTCGAAGCTGCTCAGGTGACCCTCGATAGCCCCCGTGAACAGTGGCGCGAACTTGTCACTGATCTGGTTAATCAGACACTACCGTGAGTCGGCGCCGCGAGCTGGAACAGCACCGCCGCAGACTGGACGAGACCAGGGAAATCATGAACTCGATGAAGGCCCTGGCGTTTATGGAAACCCACAAACTGGAAGGTTTTCTCGATGCCCAACGTGCAGTGGTCGCTCATATTCAAACCGTGGCAGAGGATTTTTTTAGCTTCTATCCCGATGCACTACCCCGTGCCATTGAGCCAACACAGGTTTACCTCCTGCTCGGTTCCGAACGTGGCTTTTGTGGTGATTTTAATCAGGCCCTGCTGAAAACCCTGAGCGCACAAGCAAACAATACAGCCTCTAATCCTGCCAGAATCATCGCAGTAGGTGGCAAGCTCAGCGCCCTGCTGGAAAACTCACCAGAAACCACGCTGCTTGAAGGTGCCAGTGTGCTTGAGGACGTAGAAAACATACTGGTGCAAATTATCGACACGCTCAGCCAACTACAGACACAAAACGGCGACATCTCACTGACGATAATCCATCACGACCCCGCCGAGGATACGGTTCTTAGCGCGCAAGTCATGCCGCCCTTCGCATCACTCCATGGCACAGCGCCGCAATTCTCCCATCCTCCTCAACTGAACCTGAAAGCTGAAACATTCTGCATAGAACTCATCGACCGCTACCTGTTTAGCACCTTGTTTGAAATTCTGTACCTCTCGCTGATAGCCGAAAATCAGCGCCGCGTCAGCCACCTTGAGCACGCTGTACAACAACTCGATGATAAATCGGCCGCCCTGTTACGCAGAGGCAATACCCTGCGGCAGGAAGAGATCACGGAAGAAATCGAAGTCATCCTGCTCAGCACCAGCAACCTTTATTAGACCCTGAACAAACAGGCCACAACGGCAAGGGCATTCAGATTCGTCCTGTATTTTTGGTGTAATGGACAATTTTCTTTAGGATGAATTCGTTACTACAAAGAAGACGATAGACATTCTGGATGCAAAACGGATTTATGCTTTAACCAGAAATCACTCATCACTCCCGTGCCAATGATGCC
>JAHRWI010000009.1 GCA_019090225.1 Porticoccaceae bacterium | reverse complement strand
TTACTGCACAAACTTCGCTATCCAGTTTTGGTGCTGGCGCAGTTCAGGAGTCATCTTGCACAGCCATCAATACCGTCGCCTTGTTCCAGCAAATATGTCGCTATAGCACCCTGGTATCCCACCCCGATCAATTCGAACGTAAGCTCATTACCGCCATCATGACCGCCTTTTCTGAGCGAGGCCCTGCTCATATCAGCGTACCCATGGATCTATGGTCGCAAAGCCCGAACTCAGATAAACCCTTATTCGATCTACCCACCTTGCTCAATAAACCATCATTATTTGATACTGCTGCGGTGACACAGTTAATTGATGAAATTGGTCAATGCAAAAAGCCCATATTCCTGATTGGTGATGAGGCTGCCGAGGCTATCGGGCTGATTCTTTCAGTCGCGATGCAGATTGATGCCCAGTTGATCGTCACGCCACAAGGTAAAGGTCTGGTCAGCCCCTACCATCCTTTGTTTCGTGGTGTTATCGGCATTGCCGGACACCAGGATGCCCGACAACTCATGACCGACCCAAGTGTCGACCGGATATTCGTTATCGGTGCCGATCTGGGTCAGTGGGCTACCAGCGGTTGGGATTTACAGCTATTCAGCAAGCGCATTATTCATATTGAAGAAAGCGAAATTAATTTTGCTAAAACGCCTATGGCGACACTTCACGTACGGGGTCGTATCGAAACTATATTCGACACAGTGCTAGATAAACTAAACAAAAAAACCCAGCTCTGGGCGCACAAAAATGCTCAAAAAGGCGACACATCTACGAAGCGCAAACGATCGTTTACGCTTGATGACGAAGATAGCTTTGTGTCCGATGCCGTGCCCCTCAAACCGCAACGGCTGATGCGTGAATTGCCGAATATATTCCCAGCTCACACCCACTATTTGGCCGATGTCGGCAACAGCTTTGCGTGGGCTATTCACTACTTGCACCCCTATGATCGACGAACTTCCGGCAAGCGCGATGCCCGGGGTGGTCTGTTCAGAGCAACACTTGATTTCGCCCCTATGGGCTGGGCGATAGGTAGCGCCGTGGGCACAGCCCTCGCCCAACCCGGCGAGCCTGTTGTCTGCATTACCGGCGACGGCAGTATGCTAATGAGCGGCCAGGAAATCACCGTCGCAGTCCAGGAGCAATTGCCGGTGATCTACGTGGTTCTTAACGACAGCGCTTTTGGCATGGTCAAGCACGGACAACGACTAACCGGCGCCGAAGCCATTGCCTTTGACCTACCGACAGTTGATTTTGCTGCATTTGCCCGAGCTATGGGGGCAGAAGCCCACCTCATTACCTCAACCAAAGACCTGCTAGCCCTTGATGGCCCAGCCATCTGCCAACGTCGAGGCCCCACTTTGCTGGATGTACGTATAGATCCCGAGGCAATGCCACCGATTGGCGGACGTACGGACTTCCTCCGCGCAAACACCTAAATTCCGGTAAACAAATAAATGACTGAAGCTGACAAAAACCCCCAGCGGGAGCAGATCACCACCAAAATATGGCGGGAGGAAGCCGAACCGGACAACCCGTTCGCCGCCTCCACCTGTTACTGTTCGGGCTACGATGTCTATGGCGATCTATTGGGCAAAATAAGTCTGATCGAATATATCTGGCTGCTGTTTAAATTGGAGCCACCCACCGAGTCACAGGCAAAAATATTTGAATCCCTCGCAGTGGCTCTGGCCAACCCTGGACCACGAGACCACAGTGTCCGTGCGGCTATGAATGCTGGTGTCGGTGGCTCCACCCGTGCTTCAGCCTTGATCGCCGCTATCTCGGTCGGCGCGGGCAATCTTGGCGGTAGCAGGGAGGTCTATACCGCACTGCAATATTGGCAGCAGTGCGGCACAGACCTGGCAACCTGGCAGGAAATCATCCTTAACCCGCCGAAAGAAGAGCGCGCCGACGTCTGGCCTGAATTCGAGCATACGCCTGGTTTTGATCCCAATGGCGCCAGCTGCCCTACACCGGTGAAACAACTACTCGATCATCTATGCTCTATTGAGGGCACTGACACATTACAGTGGTTGCAAAAACATCGATCAGATCTTCAGAACTATTCGCAAACGCCACTAAGCTTTTCTGGTGTTGCTGCGGCCGCTTTTCACGATCTGGAATTTCAACCCGAACAGGCAGAAATCATATATTTATTCCTGCGACTACCGGGCGCTGCTGCCCATGCCCTTGAGCAGGAAAAAACGGGCTTTAGTCGCTATCCCTTTTTTGCCAACGGACTTACGTTAACCAACGACCCTGGGCCGATACCAGAAAATGCTTAGCAACAAACGTATAAGCCTCAAAGGGCCGGATCTACTCGCTGAATTTGAAGATAACTGGCAAACCGAAATGGGCGCGGCCATTATTGGTAAAGAGCGTGTGGTTCTGCGAGGTAAAGACTTATTAAGTGAATTATCGAATCATCGCTGGATGGAACTAATAGTGTTTTCCATCACGGGTGAAGAGTCATCAAAGCTCGCGCGGCTTCTTGAGGGCATGTGGGTGATAAGCACAAGCTTTCCAGACCCTCGTTTATGGAATAACAGGGTTGCTGCACTCGGAGGAACTGCACGCACGACCGGAGCGTTGGCTTTAAGTGCGGCATCAGCAGTTTCAGAAGCCGATGCGTACGGGTTACGAGTGACAACCCGCTCAATCGATATGCTATTCAGATTTAAAAAAAATCTTGATGAGGGAGCAAAGTTAGAAGATTTGATAACTCGTGAATTTAAGAAATACAGAGTGGTTAGTGGATATGGCAGACCTTTGGTAAGTAAAGATGAGAGAGTCCAACCCTTGCTACGATTCGCTAAATCAATCGGGATGGGTGCCGGCCCTTACGTAAAACTGGCCTTAGACATTTCTGACTATTTGGATAAATCAAGATACAGATTTCAAATTAATGTGTCCGCAGTTATCTCTGCATTGATGGCCGACGAGGGTGTGCCACCAGAGAATCTGTCTTATTTTGGGATTTTCGCCTTTATCAGCGGTATGTATCCGTGCCATATAGATGCGAAAAACAAACCAGAGGGTACGCTTTTTCCTCTGTCGACCCAACGAATCAATTATACGAGTGAACATGTTCACAGAAAGTGGATTTCCGGAGGGAAAATATAATGCTACCCGTAATCAGAAGCCTAACTGTTACAGCATCAACCATCTTGTCATTCTCCCTGTCACAATACGCGACTGGAATCGAGGACGAATTACTCGATTTCTACGGTGACGAAGAGTTCGTGAGCATCGCAACAGGTGCCTCTCAACCAATTTCAAAAGCTCCCTCCGTCGCCTCCGTCGTCACTGCTAACGACATAAAAAAAATGGGCGTCACTGATCTGGACGAGATCCTGGAAACCATTCCCGGCTTACACGTCAGCCGTAACGCAGTTGGATATAGCCCAATCTACGTGTTTCGAGGAATCTATACCGAGGCAAACCCTCAGGTCTTGATGCTTATCAACGGTGTGCCTCTAACCAATCTGTTTCTCGGTGACAGGAGTCAAGCTTGGGGTGGAATGCCGGTCGAAGCGATCTCGCGAATTGAAGTCATTCGAGGGCCTGGCTCTGCTGTGTATGGTGCCGATGCCTTTTCGGGCGTGATTAACATCATTACCAAAAAGGCGGGAGAGGTAAATGGATTGGAAGCGGGTGTCAGACATGGCTCCCACGACACGAAAGATATCTGGCTGAACTACGGTCACATCGGCGATAAAATTGATATTTCCGCAAGCTTAGAGTTTCATGACACTGATGGTCAGCACGAAACCATCGATGCAGATGCGCAGAGCTTTCTGGATGCTATATCAGGCACGGATGCCTCCAGCGCGCCCCACGGTGTTCAGCTACAACGCAAAAACATCGACGCTCGAATCGAGCTAAGCTACGGCAAATTCATCATGCGCACCGGCGCTCAAATCAGGCAAGATGGCGGTCTAGGTGTAGGCCTTGCTCAGGCGCTTGACGGCAATGGAGAGGTATCGAGTAAGCGGTTTAACGCGGACTTTAGCTACGACAACCCTAATTACACAGAGCACTTCGGGATCAAGGTATCTGGAAGCATCCTACATACCAGCCAAGAAGTAGACGATAATTTCGTGCTATTCCCGCCAGGCTCTCGCGGCCCGTTCTTTGACCCGATGGGTGCCCCCATCTTCCCACCCTTTCCTGATGGAATTATAGGCAATCCAGAAGGTTTTGAACGCCACAACCGCATTAATCTATCGACGACTTATAGCGGTATTGACAAACACAATTTATTAGTTGGAACCGGTTACTATTACGGCGAAGTGTACAAAACCGAAGAAGAGAAAAACTTTGGTATCGACCCGGCAACCGGATTCCCCATTTTACCCGGCTCCGGGCTGGTGGATGTCAGTGACACACCTTTTGTCTTCCTACCTGAAGACAATCGTGAAAACCACTACGTTTTTGTACAGGACGTATGGCACCTCGCCAATGACTGGGAGCTGACCGCAGGTGTTCGTTACGACCACTATTCCGATTTTGGTGACACGGTAAATCCTCGGCTCGCCCTGGTATGGTCAACCCGACATAACCTGACTTCAAAGTTTTTATACGGTGAGGCTTTTCGGGCACCGTCTTTTGCCGAGACGCGGGTGCAATCTAATCCAACCGTACTAGGCAATCCTGACCTGGAACCAGAAACCCTGAAAAGTTATGAAATCGCTTTTAACTATCGACCCACATTTGATCTCAGCGTCGACCTGAACCTGTTTCATTATGAATGGGAAGATATTATTCAATTCGTACCCGACCCTGGCGGCGCAACGCGTACGGCACAAAATGTTGGTGAGCAGGAAGCCGACGGCGTGGAAATCGAAGTTAACTGGGACATAACTGAGCAGTTATCTATCCTGACAAACTATTCCTGGCAGAATGCTGAGGATCAAAATACTGGAACGGATGCCGCGAATGCCCCTGAACAACAGTTTTATATCCGCGGATTTGCAGATTTGCCCAACGACTTTGATGTCAGCCTCCAGCTCAATAGTGTTATGGATCGCAACCGGGCTTCTGGCGACACCCGAAATGATATTGATGATTACACCACGGTTGATATGACTATTCGAAAACGCTTCTATGGCGAACAACTGGAGTTATCGGTACTGGCGAAAAATATATTCGATGAGGATGCCAGGGAGCCCAGCCTTAATGCTATTCCAGTCCCTGCCATACCGAACGATCTACCGCTTGCCGGCCGACGTATATTCGGCGAAATCAGATACAACTTTAATTAGATTCGTTTCACTTGTTTATTAGGAGACAGGGATGTCACCAAAGGGTCAAAATTATATACGTCTTACGCCGCTTGCCATGAAAGTGTTAAGAGCCATCAATGTTGCGCTGGTATTCCTTATGGCTATAGCAACCGTACCAAGCACCGCTTTATCCTCCGGTCTGGTAGTTTTATACCCTGAAGTTCGCAAGCCCTATAACAAAATTTATCAGGACATTATCAGCGGCATTCAGGAATCGAGCGAGGATAATGTCAATACACTAGCGATTGCACCGAGAGAGCCCCTGGCGTCATACCGAAGCACCCTGAACAATCTTGATCCAGACAATGTCATAGCTCTTGGCTTACATAGCATCACACTTATGCGCGAACTGAATCTTGAATTAATACAACAGCTCCCCGTAGTTGTAGGAGCCGTAACAGATCAAAGTATGACTGGAAGCGGTATCTCGATGATACCTGACACCCAGTTAATCATCGACAAACTCATTTTATTATACGGTAGTGTTCGGCACATACATCTGGTAACCAATACCACAATCCGACCCAACCTGATTAAGCAAGTCGATAATTATACTAAAACAAAAAACATAGATTTTATCGCCCACCATGCCAGTACGGTGCAACAAGCCGCCGGTGAATACAAAAAACTCCTGGCCAATATTCAGGAACATGACGCAATATGGTTAATGCATGATAAAGCGATTAATGATTCGAGTTTGCTCTCAAAAATATTGGAAACCGCCTGGACAAAGAAAGTGGCTGTATTTTCATCTAACCCTACTCACGTCAAACGTGGGGCATTATTCTCGATCTACCCAAATAATAAAAAACTTGGGATTAGCCTCGCTAATCTAGCCAAAAATAATAAAAATAGTAACAGCAGTCCCAAAACACTGTCACCTTTGCGAGACGTTTACACCGTTGTAAATGACCGAACCATGCGCCACTTGGGCATCTCGTTCAGTGGCACCCTACGATCAGAAATTGACAGCGTATTTTAGACAGGATCTATTCATGCCGTTTTTTAAACATTTGAACCTAGATCGTCTAACCTTCCGAGAACAACTTTTTGCTATGTTCTGGTGCGTAGCACTGTTTATGGCGCCTATAACTGCGTATATCACTAGCACCACGGCTAACGACGCCCTCACAAAACAATTATTTGCACAGGGTGAGCAAATCTCTCGAACCCTGGCCAAGCAAAGCAAGCTGGCATTACTCTACGAAAGCGAATTTACCGCCAGAGAGACCGTCAATTTTGTTTCCGGTTTCTCAGACATCGAAGTATTGGAGCTTCGCCTCGTAGACGGAAGAGCGTTATATAGGTCCGACTCCTTCGATGCGCGGGAATTACTTCTTGCTCAGACGAGCGAACAGGATCTGCACAGCTACGAATTTGATAACGAATGGGTATATGTTTTATCAGTGATGTCTGACCCGGGGGTAGACGACACCTTCGACCTAAGCACAATTGATAAGCCTGATCCCCAAGCTTTATTGGGTTACGTCACTGTCGCAATGAGTAAGCAAACCCTTTTTATATTACAGCGCAAGACATTTGTTACAAATATACTCTTATCATTAGTAATGGTGGTGGTAACGTCAATCCTGCTGGTACGGATTGCTAAGCAGATCACCAGGCCGTTAGAGTCCCTGGCCGAGTCCATGCAGTTAGCAGAGCAAGGCGACAAGGGCGTTAGGGCCGAAGAAAAAGGTCAGCCAGACGTAGCGAAGATGCAACATGCCTTTAACGCGATGATGGACGTTCTCGAAAAACGTGAGCAACAATTAGAGTTTAGTCGCGACAATGCCATTGAACATGCTCGTGTTAAAGGAGAATTTGCTGCCAACGTGACCCACGAGTTGCGCACCCCAATGAACGCGATACTTGGGATGTTGGACTTACTGGCAGAATCTCAAATATCAAATCGTCAGGCCGACTACGTCAGTGTTGCAAAAAATTCCGCCGAGAACTTGCTGATTTTGATTGACGATATACTCGACTTTTCAAAAACTGATGCAAACAAACCAATTGCCAACAAAGTTGATCTCTATCTCACCGATGTCCTCGAAGATGTTATGAAACTCTTGGCAGCTCAGGCCTTGTCGAAGAATGTCGACATCGGGTATAGAGTAGATGCAATGCTCTTTGCACAAGTCCCTTTAGATAGATCTCGGGTACAGCAAATACTTATCAATCTAATTGGCAATGCCATCAAATTTACAGAATCAGGCGAGGTTTCTGCCACTGTAAGCGTTAGGCCGGATAGCAAAGATGGCGACCATACTGATCTATTATTTGAAATCAAAGACAGCGGCATAGGAATTAGCAAAGACGACCAAAGCAAAATATTTGAGGCATTCACTCAGGCAGATGCCTCGACGACCAGAGAATTTGCAGGCACGGGTTTAGGCCTCACAATCAGCAAGCAAACCGTGGAACTCATGGGCGGAAAAATTGGTGTAAACAGCAATAGTGGGCGTGGGTCAACCTTCTGGTTTACCTTACCCCTCTCGTACAATCCGGAAACAAGATCGGAAACGCCAAATAAATGTCCCAGTCCAAATCAGCGCAAAGTACTATTAATAACAAATTGTCTAATCATCAAGGAATTTTCCCAACAAGTACTCTCGCTACAAAACATAATTTGCGATGTAACTCACGATTATATGGAAGGCATAGGGTTCTCCAGAAGACTTAAGCAGAGTGGAGGCTTTTATGAATACGTCATTATTGACGAAAATCTATTTTTCAACAATCGCGTCAAGGTAGATACTTTATTCGCGAGCCATTTCGACAAACAGGTCACCTCGATCAAGGCTTTAGTCAATCCATTCGGCCGTATCAACGCCGATGACATACCCTACGCCATAATGGAAAAACCACTGACTAAGTCATCGTACTCTGACATCATTTCAAGCACTCCAGCTACTCCCCTCAATCATGACAGCGAAGTCAAACAACACCAACCTACCAATAGTTATAACGCTAATGTTTTAGTCGTTGACGACAACCGAGTAAACCAGCAGGTTGCCAAAGAAATGCTGAAAAGCTTTGATATTATCGCCGATATTGCTGAGGATGGTCGACAGGCTCTAAGGATGCTACTAAACAAAACCTACGACCTAATATTGATGGACTGTAATATGCCAGTATTAGATGGCTATGACTGCACCAAAGAAATCCGACAATTAGAAGGATCAAGCTCGATACCCGTTATTGCCATGACCTCCAGTACTTCTGAAGAGGAGAAAGAGAAGTGCAAACAAGCTGGCATGGATAGTTTTCTAGCAAAACCACTTAGGCTAAGTACATTAAATGACGAATTATTCCGCTGGCTACCAGATAGGCTATCACATACAAACCTACCGAATTTAAGCGATACCAACACCAAGACCCATGCAGGTGGCGAAAATTACGATGCAGGTATTATCAAAGAATTATTCGGTTCCCTGGGCGATGTCGTATATCCCATGGTAGAAGCTTTTATCGAAGACACCCCGGTATATATGGATTCCATTAAGAATGCCCTCGCTGCCGATAATGCAAAGCAGGTACGTGAATTAGCCCATACTATAAAAGGTAGTGCCGGAAACTTTGGCGCTCACCAACTGGTCGAGAGCTCCGATATTTTAGAAACACTGGCATTGAATGACCAACTATCCGAGTGCGCACCACATATAGAAAAAATGGTAGAACAGTTCGTTAAATTACGCGCCGACATGGAAAATAATGTTTTAAAGATAGGCCAGGACGACCCAATTAATGAGCTTTCTGCACACACCTTGTTAATCGTCGACGATGACCGAACACTTCGTTTGGCCCTAAAGGGAGTCTTCAGCGGCGATGAGTTCGAGACTATCGATGCTATAAATGGTTCCGAGGCCATAGATCTATGCCGAAGACGTATCCCAGATATCATTCTTATGGATGCGATTATGCCAGATACCCATGGGTTCACTGCCTGCAAAGCAATAAGGGACTTACCACATTGTGAAAACATTCCAATATTGATAATTACCTCGCTTGAAGATGAAGATGCAATAGCCGAGGCCTTTGCAAGTGGGGCAACGGATTACATTACTAAACCACTGAATTTCACAGTATTAAGAGAGCGCGTATCACGACTCATAACAGCCAATAAAGCCGGTAAAAAAATAAAACAGATGGCCTACAATGATTCCCTAACCGGCCTCCCGAATCGGGCTCGTCTGATGCAGGAGCTCCGGGTCATTCTCGATCGTTCAGACTTAAACAAAAAACGCACAGCAATTTTATTTATTGACCTCGATAATTTCAAACACATTAACGATTCGTTGGGCCATAACGTCGGGGATCTACTGCTCAAAGTAGTCGCTGATAGATTAAGGAATTGTATTCGAGAAACCGATTTTATTGCCCGCCTCGGTGGCGATGAATTTACCGTTATACTCGAAAGCACTGAAGGCAATGAAGGGATAGCCCACGTCGCGCAGACAATTTGTAACTCTTTAAATGAGCCTTTTGTATTCCTTGAAAAGAAGATGTTCACCTCTGCAAGCATAGGTATTTCAGTGTACCCCGACGATGCTGTCGATCTCGGCACTTTACTGAAACATGCCGATCTAGCAATGTTCAAAGCCAAGGAAAACAAGAATCAATATGTTTTTTATCAAACAGGAATGGCCGACGAAGCGAACCTCCGGCTGGAGTTAGAACACGACCTGCGCAACGCCATACACAACGACCAGTTGGTGTTGTATTACCAACCTCAATATGACGTGGCCAAGAAGACTGTTGTTGCTGCCGAGACATTGGTGCGCTGGAAACATCCCGAAAGAGGCCTGCTCAGCCCAGCCGAATTTATTTTCATCGCAGAACAATCTGATCTCATTACAGACCTTACAAGATGGGTGATCACCGATGCCATCAGACAAATTAGCATTTGGTCAAAAAAAGGTGTGACATTAAATTTGTCCGTTAATCTGTCGGGTAAGGACCTAGAAAATACCGGTCAATTAGTAGCATTTATGGGCGAGTTGGTAGAACAATATCAGATAGACACTTCACTGCTAGAGCTTGAAATTACTGAAAGTATTTTGATGGCGGACCCAGAACAAAGTCGTCAGGAGTTATTAAACTTGAAAGATATGGGTTTCACAGTCGCTATCGACGATTTTGGCACTGGCTATTCATCTCTCAATTATCTCAAGAATCTACCCGTCGACAAATTAAAAATTGACCGCGTTTTTGTCCAGGACATCGATCAAAATAGCGAAGACGAGGCAATTGTAAAAGGTATTATTGCCCTCGCTGACAACCTGAATATGAAGACTATAGCTGAAGGTGTAGAAACTGAAGCCCAACGCGATATTCTTTCAACACTGGGCTGCCCGGTTATTCAAGGATACTTAATTAGCAGGCCGCTACCTCTGGATAAATTTGAGAATAATTATGTTGATAGTCTTATAAAAAGACGCCGACACCCTAACTTGAGAGTTCTATAAGCTCTTCACCCCCCAATCACATCGATTACCCACATTACTATTTACCTTAGCTAAGTGTTAATGGCTTGCAAACCATCAACTTTCTAGAACCACTCCTCTCTCATATCGAATGGAACCGGATTACCCGAATTAAGCAGCTCAGATAATTGATAAACTGCTGGTAACTCCCATTCCATATAATATTGTGCGGTCTGTAGTTTGCCACGATAAAAACCCTGATCACTTTCAGCACAACCCGCACTGATTACCTGCGCCGATTTAATCGCCTGTTTTAACCAGATCCACGCCGCAACTACACGCCCGAACATATCCAGATACATCGTTGCATTGGCCAAACCTTTATCGGCATCAGCCTGAACCTGATCAAGCAGAATACCTGTGGTAAGGCGGAGGCTCTCCAGAGCTTTCTGAAGACCCTTCACTAAATTTTCGACAAGCCCACTTGATCTCGCTGCCGCTAAATCACGCTCAACCTCTTCGAGAAAAATTTTAAAGCCAGCTTGCTCCTTCATCGCTACTTTCCTGCCTAGTAAATCAAGGCCGTGTATCGCTTCAGCACCTTCATGGATAGGATTAAGACGTTGATCCCGATAAAGTTGTTCTACCGGATATTCTCGAATATAGCCGGAGCCACCCAATATCTGGATAGCCAAATCGTTTGATACACAGCCGTATTTTGATGGCCAGGATTTAACCACTGGAATAATCAGATCCAATAGCAATCCCGCTCGCTGTCTTTGCTCCTGATCCGGCGCGGAATTATGATCCTCAAATAACGAACTCGCATATAAGCACATTGCCAGCGAACCTTCGGAATAAGCTTTTTGCGCTAGTAGCATGCGCCGTACATCGGCGTGCTCAATCAGCATAATTTGTGGCGACTGCGGGTCTTTGCAGGAGGACAATCTTCCCTGAGGTCGTTGGCGAGCATAGTCCAGAGAACAGTTGTAACCTTGATAGGCAATAGCCGCTGCACCAAGCGCAACGCCAATGCGGGCTTCATTCATCATCTGAAACATGTAGCCCAAACCTTTGTGGGCTTCGCCGACAAGATAGCCAATAGCGCCGTCTTGCTCACCAAAGTTAAGTGCCGCGTTGGTGGCATTGCGATAACCCATTTTATGATTGAGGCCCGCGACGACGACATCATTGCGCGTCCCCCGACTACCATCTTCGTTAACAAGATATTTTGGCACGATAAATAATGAAATACCTTTTACCCCAGGTGGGGCACCTTTTATTTTGGCCAGCACCATATGAATCACATTGTCGGCAATATTGTGATCGGCACAGGAAATAAACATTTTCTGGCCGAATACGCGGTAGGTACCATCGTCGCCAGGCTCCGCAATAGTAGTAATATCACCTAATGCCGAACCCTGACCCGGCTCAGTCAGCGCCATGGTGCCATTGGCCCTGCCATCCATAATCAAGGGCAGATATTTGGCTTTTTGTTCATGCGAGCCAAAGGCTCTCAGCAGATTCGTCACACCGATGGCTATAAAAGGATAGGCTGCGGTGCCTATGTTGGCAGCATTGATATAGGCCATAATCGTTCTGACCAGAACTTCGGGCATTTGCATTCCGCCCTCATCGTAATCCTGATGTGCTGCCAGAAACCCCGCTTTGGTAAATTCCTGCCAGGCTATTTTGGTTTCGGGAATCATTTGTACTTCGCCGTTAACCAGGGTTGGTTCGTTTTGATCACCTTTCACATAATGATCAGCAAAGTATTTTTCTGCGACCGTCTTCGCGGTTCTCAACGACGCGTCAAATATTTCTCTTGAGTGCTCGCTGTAGCGAGATCGACCTAGCAGGCTCTCGGTATCAAGCAGTTCATAAAGAAGAAATTCAATATCGCGATCATTTAACAAAGGTACAGACATGATTCACCTTAACGTTGG
>JAHRWI010000079.1 GCA_019090225.1 Porticoccaceae bacterium | reverse complement strand
GAGGTCAGCCTCGCTCTCAAACTCTCTGGAATAGGACAAATCCAGGATCAGGGTTGGCAACGCGGTCAGCAAATCGACCGAGCTAACATCGCCAGTAACAAAGACTACCAACAGGGTGATCATCGAGCCCTGTAGCGCCCGCCGCGTTATGTGCCTGTATTTAAGGTGGCCTAGTTCATGAAAGACAACAGCCAATAGCTCCTCATCATTTTCGGCTAATTTGACAAACTCATCGGTGAGAACGATGTCGCCACCCGGCAGGGCAAAAGCATTCGCTTCCATGCCAGCTCTGAAATTGAGCTTCGGGTGAAGATCCTCATGGCTTCTTAAATACGGTTCTACAAGCTCACGGACATGGGCCAGTTGATCCTCCTGAAGGTTAGAGGGTTCAAATAATGTTTTGTCGAGAAGATCCAGGCTGCCACCAAATTGCTCAGTAACAAAACCAGCCATTTGATAGGCAATGATTTTCGCCGCTGTTGGAATGCCATAAACAATGGTGCCCCAAATAATGGCAATCGTCGCCAGCGTAGCAAAAACAATAAGACCTAAATGAGACTCCAGTTTATGCAATAAGCCGGATGAACCAGGGCCATCGATGGCACCGATCAATTCATCAATAGCATCATTATTATCGGTTACAAAGAGTTGTCGGGTAGTTATGTTTTTGCGGAGGGCTGCCCCCGCCTCTGCCTCTATCCCGGAATGCTTAGCCCCGAAATTCTTGCCCCCGACATCCGTACCTGCATCCAGATAAAAAGTGATTTCCCTCGGCGTATTACCCAGCCGGGATTGAATCGTTAATTGATCATAGTCCAGGTTGAATACTTGAGCGGCAGCGTCGGGAGATTTGACGTTGAGCGTGAGACTTCGCTCGTCGACCGATGTGATAGTTAAGCGTGCAGGAACCCGTTTAGAGGTTTCGCCATCCAGGTAATGTCCGTCTATCTCCATGAACCCGATTTCCATAGACTCTATTTCCAGAAACCGCCACTTACTATCACCATCAACTCAACCCTTAAACATCTCAAGCTTTCAACAACTCAATCTCTCAACAACAAGCGCTGTTACATACCAGAGAGTAATGTTTAATACCTGAGCGGGCGGGGTTTGTATCGACTAAATATCGAAATCAAATGCCGAAATCAAACACCTGGCCAAACTCTTCGCCAAGTGCACTAATGTTTTCTTTTTCCGCAGCGGCAAAGTTATCGAGAGACCCCTTGGCCCGCATTGTTACGCAGGAGGCAATATAATTGGTCATTCTGACTTTTGCCGCAGGAAAGTACAGGCCGAGAGTGATGATGATCAGGAACATATTGGTGAGCAACACTCGGGCATAAGCCCCTAGCGTCAAATCAGCTTTAAACTCATGCGTATCCAGCACCGTGCTTCGATAAAATAAGTTAACGCTGGCAACCGTAAAATAGATAAACAAACCAAAATAAATCAACATACCGGGTATGACCACAAAACTCTCTAATTGAGGCGCCAGGAAGCTGATAA
The DNA here is from genome assembly GCA_019090225.1 of Porticoccaceae bacterium. Lineage (GTDB taxonomy): Bacteria > Pseudomonadota > Gammaproteobacteria > Pseudomonadales > Porticoccaceae > HB2-32-21. The sequence goes on along the minus strand of JAHRWI010000079.1, from coordinate 10,417 downwards.
TGCCCGCAATGACCACAAGCCCTAAAATCCAGGCCAGGCAGATAAGAAAAATAATACCGTAATCTCTATAGGTGGCCTTGAAGTCAAAATTCGTGGTGCCATAGGCGCTATTTCTAACGGTATATTGGCTAAGCTTCAATATCGCCATAGGGTACAAAATACCCAGGGTTAAAACACCTAATAATGGCCAGATATACAAAACCATAAAGGCCTCACCGTAAGAGCTTTTGAAACGGAACTGGATGTTTTTATAGGCCGACATTCGATGATTAAAAGCCAGGGCTTGATTGACGAAATAGGGAATCGCCAGGACCAGTATCACTGCCAGCACTACACCAGCAGTCGGTGAAGCACTGGATATCACCGAATAGGCGATCAGGGCAGCCACGGCAATAATACGCCCCTTCAAAATGGTCAGTGGCTCAGCCAGGTAACGGAAATTACTGCCGTCGAGATAAAGATTCGAGTAAAAATAACGATGACTTCTCACCTTAGCCCAGGCGGAATAAATGCCTAAGGTCAGAATCGTCAACAGCACATTAACAATCCATATTTTAAAATATTCGAGACCTACACCCTTAAAATCAAAACTCAACTCTCGACTGCTACTCGATCCTTCCCCAGCTTCAAAACTGCTATTGCCTTCCATTAAACCCACCCTTTTTGGCTCTAGTTGACGGGCTATTATAGCTAATAAAGCACATTAATTTATGTCTATTAGTTCATGGTTATAAAGGATATTTTATAAAATAAAGTTTTGACACAGCCCCCACAGACAAACCATAAAATATAATGGCTGTTCTTACCAACAACTCAAACAGGCTCAGCAATAAATACCGGGATGTCCCGCCCGGTGCGATTTTGATAAATATCGTAATCCGGGTAGTGCTCACAACACACTGGCCATACGGCCGCTTTTTCTTCTGTACTCGCACGCCGTGCATGCAGCTTCATTTTTTTACTTTTGAACTGCACTTCAACATCGGGATGGGCTACCAGGTTATTAAACCAGACTGGGTTTTTCGGTGCGCCACCCTGAGAAGCAACAATAATGACACCCTCCTTATAGGGAACGTGCATAAGAGGAATAACCCGTTTTTTACCCGACTTTGCCCCCGTCATAGTCACCAACATGACATCGCGCCCGGCCAGCTTGCCCATCAGACGACCGCCGGTCCAACGGTATATTTTTTCATTCAACCAGGAAAACACCTTGAGGTAAGGAATTATCTTGGCGATCTCTTCAGACGATGAGGTTTTTAAATTAATCATTGCTGTCTCCTATTTATTGTTGGGTTTATAGCTGAAATGGTTGTCGAGCCTGAACTCATAAAGTCTGTTGATGGTGTAACCACGCGGCAAGCCCACCGGCCAGACTATAAGCTTTGAGTCCAGCATTGCATAATTGCTGGGCGGCTTCGAGACTCCGCTGCCCCGACTGGCAGTAACAAATAATCTTTACCTCGCCCGGAAAATACGTGGTGGCTTCATCCAGTTCGGCCAACTTGCTGAGCTTCCCAGGCGCAAGATGATCGCCACCAATATGGAAAGCCCTACGCTCTTCATCGCTGCGCACATCGAGAATTAGTGTTGCCCCATCATCGCGATCTTGATTGAACTGTTCCGGCGATACCAGCAGAGGCTCATCAGTGTCCGTCGATATCTCAGCGCCGCAGGAAGCCTCATAGGCATAGCTTAGCTGCTCTGGCTGCTTTGGTTTGCCACAGGCCATACAGTCTGGATTAGACTGCAATTGAATCCGGCGAAACTCCAGGTCTAGGGCTTCTACCAACAACAAATTATCGCTGAGGGGCGTTGGCAGTCCGACCAGGTATTTAATGGCTTCGTTAGCCTGTAAGGTTCCTACCATGCCCGGCAACACACCGAGAACACCTCCGGCGTTACAGTCAGGGACATCCCTTGGGGGTTCAGGAAATAAACAGCGAAAGCATGCACCACCCGATACAAACAGGGCGCACTGACCAGAGAATTGGTACACGCTGGCAAAAATCCAGGGCTTTTGCCACTGCACACACAGGTCATTAATCAGGTAGCGCGTCGCGAAATTGTCCGTGCAATCGATAATCAAATCATGACCCTTAACCAGCGCTTCACCTGTATCGACAGTAAGAGCTTGATCTATAGCCTGCACTTCTATGCTTGAGTTAAGTGCCTGTAAGTGCTGCTGCGCAGTAAGGGCTTTTGGCTGACCAAGGTCGTGCTCGGTGTAGGCAATTTGACGCTGTAGGTTGGTCAACTCGACACTGTCGCCATCGACGACTGTCAGATGACCAATACCTGCAGCCGCCAGGTAGAGCAGCAACGGCGAGCCCAGGCCACCACAACCAATCACCAAGACTTTAGATTGCTTGAGTCGCGCCTGACCGCTGGCCCCAATTTGAGGCAGTTGGATATGACGCGTATAACGCAGCCATTCACGGCTATTAAACAGGGGCGGCGTGTCGGGCGCAGACTCCCCTGCCATATCGGATGCCATGTCGGATGCCATGTCGCATAGTAAGTCGGGAGAAGTCACAGTGTGTTCCTGAATCCAGCGTAACGTGTTCTATTGAGAGTTAAGGATTTAATAGCGACCTGGCCCTATTTGCAAGCTATGCTAAGCTCCTGCGAGCAATAACCAAAACCGCCATAAGCGGCAGACAATATCACTTATCCCCTCACCAGCCGACGTCTTATAAACCGGGTGGTAATAGCTTCAGAGGACATCAATAATGAAAACATCTGACATCGGCAAACTCAGTCTGTGGAGCATGATTGATGCCTACAGTATCAAAGAATGTATTGAACTCGCTCAAACAACTGAACAGCTGGGTTACGGCGCGTTATGGCTGCCAGAAGCCTTCGGCCGCGATCCCTTTGTGATGCTGGCTGTTTTAGCCCGAGAGACTGACCAGCTCGGTCTGGCAACCGGCATCGCCAATATCTATGCCCGGGACCCTATCGCCATGGTCGCGGCGCGTAATGCCATCGACGAATTAAGCGGCGGCCGGATGATTCTGGGCCTCGGCGTATCCCATATGGAAATGGTCACACCGATACGCAATCACGAATACGGCAAACCCGTCACCACTATGCGCAACTATCTCGACGCCATGGAAAATGCGATGTACTCCGCTGCCAGTCCTGATAAACAAGGTCCTCTGATTCTCGCTGCCCTGCGTAAAAACATGCTTGGCCTGGCCAGCGAAAAAACCGATGGCGCTCACCCCTACTTCGTCACGCCTGAGCATACCGCCCAGGCCCGGGAGATTATCGGCCCCGACAGCTTTCTGGCCCCGGAACAAAAAATCCTGCGTATCAAAGACGCCAGTGAGGCTCGCGCCACGGCACGTAAATTTACCGGTTTGTATCTGGGTATGCAGAACTATCGTAATAACCTGCTGACCCTGGGTTTTCATGCAGATGATTTCGACAATAACGGCAGTGATCGCCTGGTCGATGCCATCGTCGCCTGGGGGGATGATGCCAGCATCCTGAAACGCCTTGAAGCCCATTGGCAGAACGGTGCCGATCACGTTTGCATACAGCCGCTCAGGCCCGATGGTCGTCCCGGCTTTGACCCCGAGGCAATCAAAGTCTTCGCCCCTAAAGGTTAATCTGTCCAGGCCAGCGCCTTAGACCAAGCCCGAGATTATGAACGGCATGATCCTTGTGCCAATCTCTGCTATGGTTTCGTCCTAAAATTATGACCACAAATTGAGACCCAACGATGAAATTTGCCGTTATTCCTGTCACGCCTTTCCAGCAAAACTGTTCTCTGATCTGGTGTGAAGAAACCATGCTCGCAGGCGTGGTCGATCCCGGTGGCGATATGGATCGAATCGAACAATTGATTGCGCAGGAAGGCGTCACTCTTGAAAAAGTGCTGGTTACCCACGGACATATGGATCATGCCGGCGCGGTGGCGGATATGGCCGAAAAGTTTGAAGTGCCCATCGAAGGTCCACAGAAGGAAGAATCTTTCTGGATAGACAAACTGCCTCAGCAAGGCAAAATGTTTGGCATGGCTGATGGCTCTTTTCGCAGTTTCGAGCCAGACCGCTGGCTGGAAGATGGCGACACTGTCACCGTCGGCAAGGAAATCCTTGAGGTTTATCACTGCCCAGGACACACACCCGGACATTTGGCATTTTTTAATCGTGAAGCTCGCCTTGCCATTGTCGGCGACCTCCTATTCCAGGGTTCCATTGGCCGCACCGATTTTCCGATGGGGAGTCACAATGAATTGATTAAATCGATTACTGAAAAGCTCTGGCCTTTAGGTGATGATGTCGCCTTTATTCCCGGCCATGGCCCTATGTCGACTTTTGGACAAGAGCGAAAAATGAACGCTTTTGTTTCGGACTATGCGCTGTCATAAGCGCTCATGAATAAGAGACTGGCGAACGAGAAAACGAAAACAAGTTTAAATAAAATATTTTTACTACAACTTCATAAACACAACTTTTCAAACAAAACTTCTCAAACAATAAGGGGAAACACTATGTCAGAAGTACATACCTTTGCTGGCGGGCCTCTCGACCGCGCTGGTCACCGCCGCACCGATGCCGACTGGATCGCTGCTAAGCTGAAAGACCAAAGCACTCGCATTGTGCCACTGTGGAAACTACAACCCCTGGTCACACCTCGGCGCGACGGTATTGGCTGGCTGTCCCCTGCCGATGTTGATGGATATCTTATGAGTGGAGTGCCGACCATTTTTATCGGTGAAGACGATGCCGGGGTTGCCCACTTTGCCATTGATGTCACCTCTTTTGATGATGCCAATCGCAGCGAGCCTTTTACCAATGTCGGTAAATTTATGGATCTACGGGCTATCGCTCTACAACTACCGATGGGTGATCCTTCTACCCTGGGCACCGCCAAAGCCATACTCGACTGGAATGCCAGACACCAGTTCTGCGCAGTATGCGGTAACGCGACTGAAATGCGCGAATGCGGTTATATGCGCAAATGCAGCAACGGTGAATGCAATGCCGAGCATTTCCCGCGCACCGACCCTGTGGTGATTATGCTCCCCGTACGTGGCGATGACTGCCTGATCGGTCGCCAGCCAATGTTCCCAGCCAATATGTATTCCGCTCTGGCGGGCTTTATCGAACCCGGTGAAAACATCGAAGAAGCTGTACGTCGGGAAGTAATGGAAGAAGCCGGAATCACTGTCAGCGATGTGCGTTACCACTCCACCCAGCCCTGGCCTTCATCCCTCATGATCGGCTGTTTTGCCGACGCGGAAACCACCGAGATAACGGTCGATGGTCTTGAACTGGAAGAAGCCCGCTGGGTCTCCCGTACTCTGCTGAAAGATGTTATGAACGGCGCTACTGACACTGGAGTCTTGTTACCACCGCCCATGGCCATCGGCTTCCAGCTGATTCGCGCATTTACTGAAATGAAATAGCCTTGCCAGCAGTAACAAGCAAGTGCTTATAAGCCACACGTTTTTTGGAGAATACCTATGGAATACCGTGAAATCCTGTACAAGGTCGACGGCAAAGTTGCCGTCATCACCCTTAACCGCCCCGACAAACTCAATGCCTGGACGGCTCGCATGGCCGAAGAGATTCAGGATGCGACCGTAACCGCTTCCGAGGACGACAGCGTCAATGTCATCGTTCTCACGGGTGCTGGCCGAGGTTTTTCAGCCGGAGCCGATATGTCCCTCTTGCAGGGTCTGAGCAACGACGTAAAGTCCGCGCCTAAAGAGGACAAACCCAAATTACCACCTCAAAATGTACGCCCAGATTTTAAACAGAAATACTCCTATTTCCCGGCCATACCCAAACCCATTATCGCTGCGATCAATGGTCCCTGTGCCGGCATCAGCCTGGTGCTCACCCTCTTGTGCGACCTGCGCATTGCTGCCGCAAGCGCAAAATTTACCGGAGCCTTCGTTAAACGGGGTTTGATCACCGAATACGGTGGCGCCTGGTTATTACCACGAGTGGCAGGCATGGCTAACGCTATGGATGTCTGGCTGACCGGTCGCGTTTTTGACGGTACCGAGGCTAAGGAGCTTGGTGTGGTAAACCGCGTGCTACCAGACGAGGGCTTTTTAGAAGCCGCTATGGAAATTGCTCACGACCTGGCTAATAACAATTCCCCACGATCCATGCGTGTTATTAAACACCAGGTCTGGGAAAGCCTGTTCCAGGATCTTGACGGTGCATTAAATATGGCCGAAGAGGAAATGAAATCGAGCATCGCCAGTAAAGACTTCAAGGAAGGGGTGGCTCACTTTATGGAAAAACGCGCACCCAATTTCACTGGCAAATAGGCAGCGTTATTAACTGCAAATTTAAAACAAAATAAACTCAAGATCAGGAGCAAAAATGGGACGTGTAGAAGGCAAGGTGGCATTAGTCACTGGCGCAGCTTCCGGACTCGGCAGAGCGACTTCAATCCGCCTGGCCGAAGAAGGCGCCAAAGTCATGGTTACTGACTGGGAAGATAAAGGCGGCAACGAAACTGTTGAACTGATAAAAAATGCTGGCGGTGAAGCCAGCTATATCCACCATGATGTATCGAAGGAGGAAGAATGGCAGGCCGTATTAGCCCATGTTCTCGATACTTATGGTCAACTCGATATCCTGGTCAATAATGCCGCCGTTATTATTGCTAAATCTATTAAAGACACCACGCTAAAAGACTGGCAATGGCAAAACAGCATCGCGCTTGATGGCGTATTTCTCGGCGTCAAATTCGGCGCTGATGCCATGGAGAAATCCGGTGGTGGCTCGATCATTAATATCTCTTCTATTGCCGGTATTATCGGCCTCGACAAATCTGCGGCTTATTGCGCTGCCAAAGGCGGCGTTAAAATGCTCACCAAAGCCGCCGCTGTCGAGTTTGCTCGGATGAAAAATGGCATCCGTATTAATTCGGTGCACCCAGGGGTCATACGCACCCCGGGGGTTGATGCAACCATTCGTAAATACGGCGGATCTGAAAAAGTAAAAGCCAGTTTCGAGGCCATGTCACCCCTCGGCGAATTAGGCGAGCCCAATGATATTGCCAATGGCGTACTGTATTTAGCGTCCGATGAGTCGAAATATATGACAGGCTCTGAGTTGGTTATTGATGCGGGCTACTCTGCGGGCTAAGCTCAGAGGGCCAAGGTATGTGGGATAAACTGTGCGGGCTAAGCTTAAAAACCCCAGACCTTATTCAGAGTTAAAAACTGAGACTAAAATGTCCTGATCAAATATTAAAAACGCCGCACTTGATGCGACGTTTTTAATATTGGTACTGAGAGAAAAATACAAATTTTTAGGGTTTTAACTCCGCTTTTCAGGAAACAACATACTATAGATGGTCTGGTAGGCATCATCATTTGCCAAACCCATAATCATGCCTGCCCGAGCATCTCGAAAATAACGCTCAAAAGGCAAACGTGCTGCAAAGGCCGTGCCGCCAAACATAGTCATCAATTCCTGAGTCACCAGTACCGCCACTTCAGAACAACAGACTTTAGCCTGTAAGTAAGGTAGCGGAGCACCGACCTGACCAGCATCGCCAGCCGTCGCAGCAACATGTAACAAGGCACGAGCGGCTTCTATTTTTGCGCTCAGCTCCGCCATACGGCGCTGATTGATCGCGCTATCTAAGCGCTTAGCGCCACTGGGATGTACTTTGGATGCTTCTTCCATGGCCAATTCGTAAGCACCCGATGCCACGCCGAGATAAGCAGCACCATAGGTCAAGGCCACCACGGGCATCATCACCGCGCCTAGATATTTCAGAGCAGCACCCTCCTCCCCCAGACGATTTTGCCCAGGAACAACACCGTTGAAACAAATCGGCATGCTGTTATTACCGCGCATACCCAGACCATTCCAGTCTTCCAGTGTTTTCCAGTCAATCTTGTCAGCTTCAATAAATAGCGCCGTAAGCTGATGACCTTTAGCCTCGGCTCCAACCCGACAAAGCATAAAATAATGGGAAGCCTGACCCGCCGATGTCACATAGGATTTACGGACATTATCAAGAATATAACCGTCGCTACCTTTTTCTACAGAGGACAAGACCATACCCGGCACCCAGTCACCGCCACCACCTGAGGTTTCACCGCCAGCCACTGTGCAGAGTATTTCCCCTGTCGCGATTTTTTTAACAAAGTGCTCGGCCTGATACTCGCTGGGCATCCTGCTCATCAGCTCTGCTGCTTCGATATGCATTTTGTAACACATCGCCGTCGATGCACACTTTTTGGCCAGCTCTTCGACGACCAGACAAGTCGATAGCAAATCGGCACCCAGACCGCCATGCTCCCTGGAAACACGCAAGCCCCACAATCCAGATGTTTTAAGACCATCCAGCGAAGCCCTTGGAAACATACCAGTTTTATCGGTCTCAGCCGCGCGGGGAGCCAGCTCTGTGTTGGCTAGTTGAGCAGCTAAGTCTTTGAGTTCCTGTTGCTCTTTATTGAGTGGTAAATAAGTCATGGGTATTTCCCTCCTGTTTCTGGGCACAGCTAACCCCCTAATTTGCGATACATAGTACTCCGTAAATGCCCAGTCAGATATTAGCGTTGCAAGCCAGGTTTTTTGATCATCAAAACCGGATTGATCTCTTTGAGCGCCTGAAGGGGTTTTAGAGACTCCCTCAACAAACTCTCGTTAATTATTTGCTTGCTGACGATTAAATAGCGGTTCTCTTAACAGCCCCTGGGTAGCCTCAATAACAAACTCTCCAAAAGCCGTTTCGATATTCTTTCGCTCCTCGGTATAGGCCTTTTTTTGTTGCGAGGATAATTCCTTCCAGGAATCCAGAACAGGGATGTGGGAGGTAGCACTAGCTAGCTGAAAAAATACACTGTATTCGTCTTTGCCCTGGGCGGATTCATCCACCTGTGTCAGCAGGTAGGCTATGCGCATACAACCCTCTGTTAGCGTCAGCTCTTCACGAACCATGGCACCCGCTAATATGCCAATACCTTGCGTAGCATCGTCGATTTGTTGTTGCCGCCGGGTTTCTGTCTCCCGGGCTTCGCTTTGCTGTTTTTCCTCTAAGGTCTTTACCCGTCGATGTAGTTGCCAAGCGTATGCGCCCAATATTGTCAGAATAAACATCCCCAGGCAAACCCAAACCGCCAAACTATCAATACCTTCAAAGAATGCCATTAGATCATCCCCCTTGCTTGTAAAAAGGCTAAACCAACCACCACTGTCACCACGGATAGCAGGCTGCTGGTCAACACCATATTAGCCGCCTGGCTCTGATGGCCGCCAAACATTTGCGCAAACACGACGCTAATTGAGGAGGTGGGTGAGGACAGTAACAAAAAGATAATACCCAGCTCCATGCCATGAATACCCATAGCCCAGGCTATGGCCACGCCAATAACAGGCATGATGATGCATTTATAAAGGGTCGCCGCCCAGCCGATAATATTGGGGCTGCGCAGGAGCTTAAAATCAAAGGAAGCACCGACGTTAAACAAAATCAGCGGTACCGTTAACTGACTCAATAAATTACCGGTGTTTTTCACACCGTCGGGAATATCCACCTGCAACCAGCCCAAAAAAGCACCCGCCAGCACAGCAACAATCACCGGGTTTTTAAAAACATCAGCCCAGTATTTGCCCAGCGATTCACCACCATCGCCTTCGTAGTATTTAAGAATTGCTACGGAATAAATATTATTAAAAATAATGTAGATACCTAATGGTAGCGAGGCCAGTGCGATGCCTTCCATACCATAAATACCATGAGTAAAAGCCAGACCAGAGACCAGCAAATTGCCTCTGGATGCGCCCTGTACAAACACCCCTCGCAGTGACCTTTGTTTGACCACCAGAGGTGCCAGTATCCAACACACTAATGTCAGACCGATTAACAAACTGATGCTGACCAGGAGGAAATAAGGTGCGATGACGATGCTCTTTGATGACCCAGCCAGGGCGAAAAATAAGGTCGCCGGTGCCGCATAATTAAACACCAGCCGCGAACTGTCTCTCAGAAAATCAGTGCTCAGGAACCCACGACTCCGGAGCACATAGCCCAGACCCGTGATCAGGTAGATCGGCAGTAGCGTCGCGAGTACAAAGTCGAATACTACTGATTGCATGACCACCGATTCCAGGGCTGCGGGTGTTGTCATATTGTTACCATGTAACGTCTCGTGATTGCTGACTAAAGCGAGATGGGATTAGCTAAATTTCACTACTCGCCGGTATTTTAACAGCTCCCGCGGCTGGCATAAGGTAAAATCAAGATCATGACACCAGCACCTCGCATCCTTGTTTTCGACTCCGGCGTCGGCGGACTCAGTATTCTCGAAGCCCTCAAACGAGGGCTCAGCGGCTGTGAATTTGTCTATGCCTCCGATAACGCGGCTTTCCCATACGGGTTAAAAAGTCAGGTTTATCTTGTTGAGCGAGTCGATGCTGTGCTT
>JAHRWI010000078.1 GCA_019090225.1 Porticoccaceae bacterium | reverse complement strand
TCGTCGGCAGCGTCAGATGTGTATAAGAGACAGTGCAAGCACCGGCAAAACGCGTGCAAGACAAACGTCATCGTAAACCCGGCTCTGCGGATGGCGAGCGGGATGGAGCCGCTGTCGGTGATGGGGCTGGTAGAGCCGCTAAAAAACCTACCTACCTTATTACGCATTCGTCGCGGTTTACGAGAGCACTTTACTGCGCGACCGCCAGCGGCGTTTATTGGTATTGATGCCCCGGACTTCAATTTAGGCCTTGAGTTAAAGCTGCGCAAGGAAGGCATCAAGACAGTGCATTATGTGAGTCCATCGGTGTGGGCGTGGCGACAGAAACGCATCACTAAGATCGCTCGCGCTGTCGATCACATGCTTACCTTACTGCCTTTCGAAGCAGAATTTTATAAAAGCCACGATGTGCCGGTCACCTTTGTTGGTCATCCCCTGGCCGATGAGCTTCCCTTGCTGCCGGATCGAGATAAAGCGCGGGCTGAGCTGGGTTTAGGCGATCAGGACAAGCCCCTTGTGGCACTTCTACCCGGTAGCAGGAAAGGTGAAATTATCCACTTGGGACGCTTGTTTCTGGAAACAGCCCGTCGCTGTCAACAAGTCATCCCTGAACTCAGCTTTATTCTTCCGGCTGCCAACCTGGCTCGTCGTCATCAGTTAGATATCCTGATGGCCGATTTTAAGGATGTTTCTGTGACCGTGATCGATGGCCAGTCCCATGCTGCGATGGCGGCAGCGGACGCGGTATTGCTGGCTTCTGGAACAACCGCTCTGGAGGCCATGCTGTTAAAAAAACCGATGGTGGTGAGTTACAAAACTGGCTGGGTGAGCCACGCGATAATCTCGCGGATGTTGAAAGTGCCCTATGTGTCATTACCTAACTTACTGGCTGGGGAGAAGCTCGTGCCGGAGCTGCTCCAGAGTGAGGCGACGGTGAAAAATTTGGCTGAAGGCTTGTTGGTCATGCTACAACAGCCACAGCGTCACGAAAGTATCACCGAGAGATTTACAGAGCTGCATAAGAGCCTGCGTAGAGATGCAAGCAGCGTAGCGGCGGATACCGTGCTTGATTTGATTGGGTTTAGTCCGGTTGAGGCTGGTGCTCGTGAGTCTCACCGCGTTGAGTCTAGCTCCGATCAGCATGGCTCAGGGGAAATAGAGACAAAGTCAGGTGACTGATTCAATTCTCTATGATGGTTTGTTGTTGGCTGGGGTTGATGAGGTGGGTAGAGGCCCGCTCGCAGGAGACGTTGTCGTCGCTGCGGTTATTCTCGATCAGCGAAGACCCGTTGACGGTCTGGCTGATTCTAAAAAGCTATCCGCAAGCCGCCGTGAGAAGATTTTTCCAGAGATTATTTCCAGCGCTTCCTGCTACAGTCTTGGGCGTGCAAGCGTTGCCGAGATCGATGAGCTAAATATACTTCAGGCAACGCTGTTAGCGATGTCGCGAGCGGTTGACGGACTGTCGATCAAGCCGGAATTCGTAGTGGTTGACGGTAACCGTTGTCCCGACTGGGTCTGGCCGTCTCAAGCTATTGTCAAAGGCGATACCAAAGTTCCTGCCATTAGTGCGGCTTCCATTGTCGCAAAGGTAAGCCGTGACAAGGAAATGCAAGTACTGGATCAGGTCTACCCGGGCTACGGTTTTGCCGCCCACAAAGGTTACGGTACTCGACAGCATCTTATGGCCTTAAAACACTTAGGGCCATGTCCCGAGCATCGGCGTTCGTTTAGGCCGGTAGCTGAGTTATTCACCCTTGCTGAACGGGTAAGCGTCGAATAAAAACACGCTGAAGGTCGCAAATTGTGACAACTTTATTGCAACTGTGGCTTAAGTGCTGGAGAATCCAAAGCGTGATGTAGTTCCAGCTAATCAAGATTATTTGAGAGCGTCTTAGGCACACAGTTAGACACTAGCCTGGACGGGCCTAATACTAGACACAAACAATTTACTCGGTATGAACAGAGGATAGTCATGACTTACGCGCAAATCATCGGTTGGGGATCTTGCTTGCCACCGGCGCGGTTGACCAATCATGATATTACCACGGTGATGGAAACCTCCGAGCAATGGATTACCGAGCGTACGGGTATCAAAACCCGGCGTATCAGCCATGTGAAGAATGTTGAGCTTGCTCACGTTGCCAGTGTCAGGGCGCTAGCCTGTGCCAACGTATCGGCGAAGGATATAGATGTTATTGCCTATGCGACCACCACTGCCGACGAAGTAGTACCCAACACAGCTTCTATGCTACAGCGATCAATGGGTGCGACCAATGCCGCCTGTTTTGATCTCAACGCCGCCTGCACCGGTTTCCTTTACAGCTTTAATATGATGTCTGACATGATTCGCAGCGGATCTGTCAAAACAGTACTGGTGGTGGGGTCGGAAAGACTTAGCTCCCTGATGAACTGGTCGCGGCGAGATTCAGCCATTCTGTTTGGCGATGGTGCTGGCGCAATGGTTTTGCAGGCTTCAGCCCAGGAAAGCGGTTTTATTCAGGGTAAGTTGGGTTGCATTGAAGATACCCGCGAGTTACTGGCGATTCCCGATTTTGGTTTGGATGCCATCGCTCAACATCGACCGCTGGATATTACTATCGATTTTCACGGCAAAGAGATTTTTAAAAACGCCGTAACCGGTATGGCCAGAGCCTGTACCGATGTGCTTGAGCAGTCCGGGCTTGGGCTTGAGGATGTCGATTTGATTATCCCTCACCAGGCTAATCTGAGAATTATCGAGGCCCTGGTCAAACGACTCGGTGCCGATATGGATAAGGTCGTGGTTACTCTGGATCATTACGCGAACACATCGACCAGCAGCATACCCATCGCGCTTTGTGAGGCCCTTGGGCAAGGACGGGTTAAGCCGGGCATGACCATTCTGATGGCGGCATTCGGTGCTGGGCTTACCTGGGGCGCTACCCTGGTCAAATGGGGTGAGCGTATTACTCCGCTGGGCAGTACCGATGTTGACCTGCCGCCGACCGACAAAACTGGACTGGAATTAATCCAGGAGGCCATCGCTATTCGGGCCAGTGCCGCTGATCGGTTTTAGTGAGGGCTGGACATAAAAGTTTTGGTTATTGTTGTTTTATTGCCCTCTTTTTGTCATTAGCATCAGAGAGAAGGAAAAGGAAAGGCTCGATTCAGCTAAAGCCCGATATTTAAAGTCAGTTTAAAATCCGGTGTTAAAAGAGCGCGAGATGTCGCAAACAAATATTGATAGTCATTCTTCAAATAGCCCCAGTGTTCTCTCCGACGGTCACCTCGACAGTCTGCCGAGCACGACCTCCGCACCGTCTTTTGTACATCTTCGTTTACACAGTGAATATTCCCTGGTCGATGGCACAGTGGTTGTTCGCAACCTGGTGAATCAGGTCCGCGAGCTGGGTATGCCCGCCGTGGCTATTACCGATGTGAGTAACTTGTTTGCCCTGGTGAAATTTTATCGGGCGGCCCAGGCCAATGGTGTAAAGCCCATCTGTGGTTGTGACTTTCAGGTGCTGAGTGAGTCGCCTGATCAGGCTGCCACAACCTTGACTGTGCTGGTGCAAAACCAGCTTGGTTATAAGAATTTGACCCAGCTGATATCCAAAAGTTATCTGGACGGTCAGGTACAAGGTAAGCCGACGGTGCGACGGGAATGGGTGGCAGACTTGTCCGAAGGCCTTATTGCGCTATCTGGGTTTCGAGGAGAGGTGGGAAAAGCCATAATCTCTGGGCGAACTCAGCAAGCGGTCGTCTCACTGCAACAATGGCAAGCGGTTTTTCCAAATCGTTTTTATCTGGAATTATCCCGCACTGGCCGAGCAGGAGAAGAGGCTTATCTTCATGCCGCTGTGGCCTTGGCTGCTGAATATGACTGTCCCGTTGTTGCGACCAACGATGTACGTTTTTCATCATCGACGGGATTCGAAGCCCATGAAGCTAGGGTCTGCATCAGTGAAGGTCGAACTCTGGATGACCCGCGCCGGGAACATCGCTACAGCGAACAGCAATATCTTCGCTCGCCCGAGGAGATGTGTGAGCTGTTTGAAGATATACCCGAAGCGCTAATCAACAGCGTTGAAATTGCCAAACGTTGCACCCTTGAGCTTGAGCTGGATTCTCCGCAACTACCAGATTATCCGGTGCCGGAAGGTCTCAGTACAGAACAGTTTTTCCGGGAGTTATCGGTTGCGGGTTTGGAAAAACGCCTTGCTTCGCTAAGTACGGATAGCTCGGAGCACAGCCGGGATGACTACTTCCAACGGCTCGACCTTGAGCTGGACATCATTAACCAAATGGGCTTTGCCGGTTATTTCCTGATTGTTATGGATTTTATCCGCTGGGCGAAAGATAACGATATTCCCGTCGGGCCGGGTCGTGGTTCTGGCGCTGGCTCCCTGGTGGCTTATGCCCTCGATATTACCGGTCTCGATCCCCTCGAGTACGATTTGCTATTCGAGCGATTCCTCAATCCCGAGCGGGTATCGATGCCCGATTTTGATATCGATTTTTGCATGGATAATCGTGATCGCGTGATCGCCTATGTGGCCGAACGCTACGGCCGCGACGCGGTGTCCCAAATTATTACCTTTGGCACCATGGCCGCCAAAGCGGTGGTCAGAGACGTGGCCCGGGTTCAGGGCAAGGCTTACGGGCTGGCTGATAAGCTATCTAAAATGATCCCCCTTGAAATCGGTATGACGCTCGAAAAAGCGCGGGAACAAGAAAGCGTGCTGAGTGAGTTTCTCGATCAGGACGAAGAGGCTCAGGAAATCTGGGCCATGGCCCTACAGCTCGAAGGTATCACTCGCAATGCGGGTAAACACGCCGGTGGGGTCGTCATAGCGCCGACTCAACTGACCGATTTTTCGCCTTTGTTTTGTGATGAAGCGGGGGCTGGTGTGGTCACCCAGTTTGATAAGGATGATGTCGAAGCGGTGGGTCTGGTCAAGTTTGATTTTCTGGGCCTGCGCACCCTGACCATTATCGACTGGGCGGTTAAGCGGCTTAATCAGCGGCGTGCCGAAGGCGGGCTTGAAGCCATCGATATTGAGACCATCCCTCTCGACGACCAGCCCACCTATGAACTGATGCAGCGGGCCGAAACCACTGCTGTGTTTCAGCTTGAATCCAGGGGTATGAAAGATCTGATTAAGCGTCAGTTGCCCAGCTGCTTTGAAGACATCATCGCACTGGTCGCATTGTTCCGACCGGGGCCGCTGCAATCGGGCATGGTCGATGACTTTATCAACCGTAAACACGGTCGCGAAGAGGTGGCCTACCCCCATCATAAATACCAGCATGAAGCCCTGAAGCCTGTGCTTGAACCGACCTACGGTATTATTCTTTACCAGGAGCAGGTCATGCAAATCGCCCAAGTGCTGGGTGGTTACACGCTGGGTGGTGCCGATGTATTACGGCGGGCCATGGGCAAGAAAAAACCTGAAGAAATGGCCAAGCAGCGGGAAATCTTTCAATCCGGCGCCGCCCAAAATGGGGTTGACCCCCGCCTGGCTGAAAATATATTCGATTTGATGGAGAAGTTTGCGGGCTACGGTTTTAATAAATCCCACTCCGCAGCCTATGCTCTGCTGGCTTACCAAACCGCCTGGTTGAAGGTGCATTACCAGGCCGAATTTATGGCCTCGGTGCTGTCTGCTGAAATGCAGAATACCGATAAAATCGTTATTCTCAAGGACGAATGTAGCGCCATGAAGCTGGCGCTCAGTGCGCCCGATGTGAACATTAGCGAGTTTCAGTTTGGCGCTTCCGAAGACCTCGGCGTCGTCTATGGCCTGGGTGCGATCAAAGGCCTGGGTGAAGGCCCGGTGGAGAGCATTATCTCGGCCCGCGAGGATGGTGGCCCGTTCAAGGATTTGTTTGATTTTTGTTCTAGAGTTGATGGCCGTAAAGTCAATAAGCGTGCTTTAGAGGCGCTTATTCGAGCCGGGGCACTGGATACCGTTGGCCCTAATGATGATCCCGATTACAGTCGGGCGGTCATGCTGGCCGCTATGGACGAAGCCATTCAGTTGGCCGATCAGCAAAGTAGGAACCTTGATGCAGGTATGACCGATCTGTTTGGTGATACCCTGGCCGAGAGTGCCCCGGAAATTGGCTATTCAGCGTTTACCAAAGTGCGGCGCTTTAGCTTGAACGAAAGGCTCCAGGGCGAACAGGATACCCTGGGTTTATATTTTAGCGCCCACCCGGTTGATCAATATAAGACTGAGCTTGAGCATGTGGTGAGCAGTCGTATCAAGGCACTTAAACCCTCCGATAAAAATCAAACCGTAGCGGGTCTGCTGGTCGCCGTTCGGTCGATCAAAACCCGCCGTGGCGATGTGATGGGCATTCTTACGCTGGATGATAATAGTGCAAGGATGGATGTCGCCGTATTCGCCGAGCAATTCCAGCAATATCGAGATAAAATTAGCAAAGGTGCCATGCTGGTCGTCAATGGCCCAGTGACGGAAGATGAATACACGGGCGGGCTAAAAATGCGTGCCGAGCAGGTTCATACTTTATTGGAAGCTCGCCAGGCTTCTCTCAAGGGACTGCTTATTGACTGGCGCGCTTATCGGGGTAGTGGTGCCAATGGCGATGCCGGAAGTGATGGCCGGAATGGCGCGGCTGGCCGCGGTAAATGGAACCTTGAATCGCTGGGTGAAATACTTAAACAACACAGTAGTGGATCATGCCCGATGAAAATAAGACTTAACTGCAAACCTGATGTGGGTGAGGGCGGTGGAGCCGAGGGAGACATTATCCTGTCAGATGAATGGTCGGTTAATCCCAACGATGAACTGCTTCACCATCTACGGGATACTTACGGTGAAGAATTTCTGCAACTTGAGTACGAAAATAACGGCGCTAGTTAGCCACTAATTGGCATTAACTAAGCACAGCGAATACAGTTTTAGTAATGACAGCCTTAGTGGCAATGGCCGTTGAAAATTTGGAAAGTAAAATTATGAACCTTGATTACCTGGATTTTGAGCAGCCCATCGCGGAACTGGAAGCCAAGATAGAAGAGCTCCAGTTAGTGGGTAACGATAACGAACTTAATATTGCCGAGGAAGTACAAAAACTTGGTGAGAAGTCTCGCAAGTTAACGCAGAATATTTATTCAAAGCTGTCGTCCTGGCAGGTGGTTCAGGTCGCTCGTCATCCGCTAAGGCCTCACGCAAAAGACTATATACATAGCGTATTCAGCGATTTTGAAGAGCTGCATGGCGACCGCCATTTTGGTGATGATAAAGCCATTATCGGTGGCGTCGCCCGCCTTGATGGGAAGGCGGTTATGGTGATCGGCGAAGAAAAAGGCCGCAGCGTTGCCGACAAAGTCGAGCGCAATTTCGGTATGCCTAAGCCTGAAGGTTATCGCAAGGCTCTACGGCTCATGGAAATGGCCGAACGTTTTAAAATGCCAGTGCTGACTTTAATCGACACGCCAGGGGCTTATCCGGGTATCGATTCCGAGGAGCGTGGCATCAGTGAATCCATCGCACGCAACCTGGCGGTAATGTCTCGATTAAAAACCCCAGTGATTGCTACGGTGATTGGTGAGGGCAGCTCCGGTGGTGCTATCGCGATCGGTGTTAGTGACTGGTTAAATATGTTGCAGTACGCGACTTACTTCGTTATTTCCCCTGAAGGTTGCGCTAATATTATCTGGAAGACCGCCGAGAAAGCGCCGCTGGCAGCCGAGGCAATGGGGGTTACTTCAAGCGTTTTACAAGAATTGGGCATAGCCGATGAGACCATCCCCGAGCCATTGGGCGGCTGTCATCGTGACCTGAATGCCATGGCTGCGACCTTGCGGGAACGGCTTATTGATCAGTTGGCCCGCCTGCAAAGTCAGTCGCTCGACTCCCTCTTGGAGAGGCGTTTTGAGCGTTTGATGTCTTACGGGAATAGCTAAATCTATGGCTTTCAGGTCTGAGAATTCATGGCGCCGGTAGCGACAGTTCATCAAACCCTGAGTGCGTACCTCCCACTATTTGAGTCTGCAAAACACATCTATATTGCCTACAGCGGTGGTATGGATTCCCATGTCCTGCTCTATAGTATGGCCAAACTCGTCGGCAGCTCGCGACTGACGGCTTTGCACGTTAATCATCAATTGTCCCCCAGTGCGGATCAGTGGGCTGAACACTGCCGGGTTATTTGTCAAAGCCTTGGCGTCAATTACCTTTGCCGAGACGTGGTGGTAGAGACTACGTCGAGTCGGGAGAATGCTGCTCGCCAGGCCCGTTATCAGGCCTTTGAAGACCAGCTCCGCGCTGAGGATATGCTGGTGTTAGCCCACCATGCCGACGACCAGGCCGAGACTATTTTATATCGTTTGTTACGCCGCTCCGGGCCGCGTGGTCTGGCGGGTATGCCAGTGTCGAGGTCGCTCGGTGCGGCCACATTACTCCGCCCTTTGTTAGTACTTGAGCAAGCTGTACTCGCAGACTATGCGCGGTGTAACCAGTTGCAGTGGGTAGAAGATGAATCAAATCAGTCGCGTCAGTTTGATCGAAATTTTCTGCGCCATGAAATCATTCCCCAATTAAAAACCCGTTGGCCTAATTACGCGGCGCGAATTTCTGATGCCGGGATTCTGTGTGAGCAGGCGGAGCAGATTAACGAGGATTTGGCCCAGCTCGATTTAGATGATATGGCGCTGCGCAAGGAGCGACACGGCTGGAGTGTCGAGATACCGGCGCTGTCGGTGTTGAGTCGTGCTCGCCAGGCGAATGTGCTGCGATATTTGGCGAGATCAAAAGTGCAAAGTCCACCGGGTCATCGGGTGATTGATGAGGTGCTTACTAGCTTGTTGAATGCAGGTGAAGGTCGCAATCCAGAGGTGTGCTGGTCTGAGGGGCAATGGCGAAGATACCAACAGCGTTTGTATTTGTTAGCGATAGATCCCACCTCGGACGCCGATGCCAAAGACATAAGCGAGGCCATACCCTGGTTGATCGAAGAGACTCTATCGCTGCCAGACGGTAGCGTACTGACGGCGACTGTAATAAGCGGCGAGGGTCTGGCTCAACGCTATATCGCCAGTCTCAGCGTGTCTTTCCGCCAGGGTGGTGAACGCTGTCGACCGGTAAAACGTGGCGGTAGCGCGAATTTAAAAAAACTATTTCAGGAGTTTGCCCTGGAGCCGTGGTTGCGGACTCGAATACCGCTGATCTACTGTGATGGCGAGTTGGTGGCAGTTGGAGACCTGTGGATTTGCGAGGGTTATCAAGCTGGGGCTGACGAGCCTGGCTATCAGTTGCAATGGGCTTATCCATCGGAGCATGAATCAGCGGTGGTTTGAGATTCTACTGAGCCTTTTTGCCCCGATCTGAACATTGATTCCATTGAGCCGGATTCCGCTTTCTGGTAACCTGATCTCCCATCTTTGGAGGGTCTTGCTGACGGTGCACCAGCGCAGATTTTAAGCCCACCAGCAACACAAAACCTCATAGCGACAGAGCGTAACGACAGGGTATATATGACGCGATTTATTTTTGTTACCGGCGGCGTTGTATCCTCCCTCGGTAAGGGTATCGCGGCAGCTTCTCTAGGCGCACTGCTGGAATCCAGGGGCTTAAATGTCACTGTGCTCAAGCTCGATCCTTATTTGAATGTCGATCCGGGCACCATGAGTCCCTTTCAGCACGGTGAAGTATTTGTCACCGAAGATGGTGCGGAGACTGACCTCGATCTGGGTCATTACGAACGCTTTCTCAATTCCCGCATGACCCGCGATAATAATTTTACCGCCGGACAGGTCTACGAAACCATCTTGCGCCGTGAGCGCCGTGGCGACTACCTGGGTGGCACCGTTCAGGTTATTCCCCATGTCACCGACGAAATCAAACGCCGCATACTCAAAGGTGGCGAAAATGCTGATATCGCTTTTGTGGAAATTGGCGGCACCGTGGGCGATATCGAATCCCAGCCATTTCTGGAAGCCATTCGCCAGTTAAAAGTAGAGCTTGGTAGTCATCGGGCCTTGTTGATTCACCTCACCCTGGTGCCCTATATTGCCGCTGCAGGTGAGACAAAAACTAAACCGACGCAACACTCGGTGAAAGAGTTACGTTCTATTGGTTTGCAGCCAGAAGTCTTGCTATGCCGTTCTGAAGTCCCCATCGATACCGCATCTCGAAAAAAAATAGCTCTGTTCACCAGTGTCGAAGAGCGAGCGGTGGTACCGCTGATGGATGCTAAAAGTATTTATACCATTCCACGGCATTTACTAGATTGGCACCTGGATCAATTTGTGGTCGAGAAATTCCAGCTTGACTGTCCCCCAGCCGATCTCAGTCAGTGGGATGTGGTGGTCGAAAATCAACGTAAACCAGCTAAACCCATCACCATTGCCATGGTCGGTAAATACATGGAATTGCTGGATGCGTATAAGTCCATCAACGAAGCCCTTGAGCACGCAGGGATTCTCAACCTGATTAAAGTCAATATCTGCCACATCGATTCTGAACAGCTCGATGATGATCTGTCTCTGCTTGATGACTGCCACGGTATTCTGGTGCCCGGTGGCTTTGGTGAACGTGGCATTGATGGTAAAATTCGAGCGGTATGCCACGCCAGAGAAAACCAAATTCCCTACCTGGGTATTTGCCTGGGTATGCAGGTTGCGGTTATTGAATATATGCGTCATGTGCTGGGAGTCGAAGACGCTAACAGCACCGAGTTTGATAAAAACACCCCTCACCCGGTCATTGGTTTGATCACTGAGTGGCTAGATGAAGATGGCAAGCTTGAAACCCGCTCAGAGGGTTCTGATCTGGGTGGCACCATGCGTCTGGGGGCTCAGCTCAGTCAGCTAGCCGAAGGCTCCATGGTGCGGGGCATCTACGGCGAGGACACTATTCTTGAGCGGCATAGACACCGCTACGAGGTGAACAATCATTATATCGATCAATTTCAGGACGCCGGACTCAAGGTCGGTGCCTGGTCTGCGGATGGCTCACTGGTTGAGACCGTCGAGATTCCCGAGCATCCCTGGTTTTTTGGCTGTCAATTTCATCCGGAATTTACCTCGACACCCCGACAGGGGCATCCACTGTTTTCCGGCTTTGTAAAGGCCGCCCTTAAATATGCCGAGAGTCACTAATATGACGGTTCTGGATCTCGCTGGGGGCCGAATACAGATCGCCAACGAGCTACCCTTTGTGCTCTTTGGTGGTGTCAACGTTTTAGAATCTCGTGATTTTGCCCTGCAGGTGGCCGAGCATTTTGTCCAAGTATGTCAGCGTTTGTCGGTGCCATATGTGTTCAAGGCCTCTTTCGATAAAGCTAACCGTTCTTCTGTGCATTCCTATCGAGGCCCAGGTCTGGAGGAAGGCCTGCGTATACTTGAAGCTGTTAAACAAACCTTCGATGTACCTTTGATAACAGATGTCCATGAACCGGGGCAAGCGCAGCAGGTTGCCGAGGTTTGTGATGTTATTCAATTGCCGGCATTTTTGGCCCGGCAAACCGATCTGGTAGCGGCGATGGCTGCCACCGATGCGGTGATTAACGTTAAGAAACCCCAGTTTATGAGCCCCTCGCAAGTGGGTAACCTGGTCGAAAAGTTCCGCGAGTGTGGGAAGCAGGAGGTGATCCTCTGTGAGCGGGGCAGTAATTTTGGCTATGACAATTTAGTGGTCGATATGCTTGGTTTTGACACCATGAAACAGGTCAGTGGTGGTTTGCCGGTGATTTTTGATGTTACGCATTCCCTGCAATGTCGGGATGCTAGTGGCGCAGCGTCCGGGGGGCGGCGTGGACAACTTCCTGAATTAGCCAGAGCCGGTATGGCCACTGGTCTGGCCGGACTGTTTCTAGAAGCCCATCCCGATCCAGATCAGGCGAAATGTGATGGTCCTAGTGCCTTGAGACTCGATCTGTTAGAACCTTTTTTAGAGCAGATGAAGGCTGTTGATGGAGTGGTTAAAGCCCTGCCGACTTTGGATACCTATTGATTCTTGCTCTGGCTTTTGATCAGGCACAGTTTTAGTCGTGGCGGATTTTCTAGTAACGGAAGGTATTTCAATGCCTGGCACCTCACAAACGATTATCTAGTATCAATAGTTCAAGAAGAATACTTCAGCGCCCAGAGCTCAATTCGATTAATTTAGGAAACGGAAAGAAATGACCAGAATTACAGATGTCAAAGCCTACGAAGTACTCGATTCTCGGGGCAACCCTACGGTCAATGCTGACGTCATACTTGAAGATGGCTCGGTAGGCAGCGCTTGCGCGCCATCCGGTGCCTCGACCGGTACCCGCGAGGCTCTGGAGTTGCGCGATGGCGATAACAGCCGTTACTTAGGTAAAGGCGTTTTGACCGCAGTGGGCAATATCAATACCACTATCCGAGAGCTGCTGCTGGGTAAAGATGTTACCGAGCAGGGTGAGCTGGATAGACTGATGATTGAGGCGGATGGTACAGAAAATAAAGCGACCCTAGGTGCCAACGCTATCCTGGCAGTGTCTCTGGCGGCTGCGAAGGCAGGGGCGATTACCAAAAGAATTCCGCTTTATCAGCATATTGCCGAACTCAATGGCACACCCCTGAACTACACCATGCCGGTGCCGATGATGAATATCATCAACGGTGGCGAGCATGCCGACAATAATGTCGATATTCAGGAGTTTATGATTCAACCGGTGAAAGCCAAAGACTTTGCTGAGGCGCTCAGGCAGGGTGCGGAAATCTTCCATACCCTGAAAAAAGTGTTGACCAGTCGCGGGCTTAGTACTGCGGTCGGTGATGAAGGGGGCTTCGCTCCGAACCTTCCATCTAACGAAGCGGCTCTGGAAATCATCGCCGATGCGGTGAGTAAAGCCGGTTACAGTTTAGGTGATGAAATTACTCTGGCGCTGGATTGTGCGGCCTCAGAGTTTTATCGGGACGAGCAATATCAGCTTGGCGGCGACGGTAAAAATTATTCGGCTAATGAGTTTGCTGATTATCTGGCTGGTCTTTCCGAACGCTATCCGATCATCTCTATTGAGGATGGTATGGACGAAAGCGACTGGGCCGGTTGGGCGGCCTTAACCGCGAAGTTGGGCGATAAAGTCCAGTTAGTGGGTGACGATCTGTTTGTTACCAATACCAGGATTTTGCAGCGGGGAATCGACGAAGGTATCGCCAATTCCATTTTGATTAAGTTTAATCAGATCGGCTCCCTCACGGAGACCCTGGAGGCCATACAAATGGCCAAAGACGCAGGTTACACAGCGGTTATCTCCCATCGCTCCGGTGAGACAGAAGATACCACTATTGCCGATTTGGCAGTGGCCACGGCAGCCGGACAAATTAAAACCGGATCGCTGTGTCGATCTGATCGTGTCGCCAAATATAACCGTTTATTGCGCATCGAGGCCGAGCTGGATGGCACTGCAGCGTATCGCGGTCTGGCGGAATTTCGCGGATAATAATTTACTCCTCGCAAGATCGGCGGTAGGAATAATATTGAAGGTGGCTCAATGCGCTGGTTGCTGTTAATACTTTTTATACTGCTGGGCCTCTTTCAATACCAGTTGTGGTTAGGTGAAGGCGGTCTCAGACAGCGGGCCGAGTTAGAAGGTCGTGTCGAGCGACAAGTTCAAGAAAACAGCAAACTTGAAGCGCGTAATCAAAAACTGGTGGCAGCGGTCGCCGGGCTCAAAGATGGTGCCGAAGGTATTGAGGAACGTGCCCGCTATGATCTGGGTATGATTCGCGAAGGTGAAACCTTCTACATGGTCATCGACAAGGATGAACAGCCTTGAAATACTGGCTGGTGGCGCCTGCTGCCGGTATCGGTAGCAGGTTTAACTCAGCCTTATCCGGGGGGCAGGGCTCGCCTAAACAGTACAGCCCTCTGGCGGGCCTCACCGTTCTAGAGCATAGCCTCAAGCGATTGCTGAGCATGCCCTGCCAGGCACTTATTGTTGCCATTCATAGCCAGGATCGTATCTGGCCAACACTCGACATATCCAAAGATGCACGCGTCCGTTCTGTAGCTGGCGGCAATGAGCGTGCTGATTCGGTATTGAATGCGCTTAAAGCGATTGAAGTTGAGGCCAATGATCAGGATTGGGTATTGGTGCATGACGTAGTTCGTCCCTGTGTTACGCAGACCGATTTACAAAAGCTGATTTCGGGTCTCGCCGATTCACCCGTGGGTGGTTTACTAGCCACTCCGGTGAATGCCACGCTTAAGCGTGTTGTGGCATTGGATGTGGTGTCAGATTGTGCGTCAGGTAGTGATGTGACAGTAGGCGTCGTCGATGAAACCCTTGACCGAGAGGGCCTGTGGTTGGCGGCCACCCCGCAAATGTTTCGTTATGGTCTTCTAGTCGCAGCAATGGAGGCTGGCCTTGAGCAGGGCAAGGTCATCACCGATGAAGCAGCTGCCATGGAATTGGCGGGACATCAACCGACAATTATCCATGGTAGAGCAGACAATATTAAAATCACCTATGGCGAAGACCTGATCCTGGCCGAGGCTATTCTCCAGGCGCAATATGCGGTTTTTCAGGGCGAAAATTCTTCGTTGCTTCAAACCCAGGGTGAATCCCAGTGATACGGGTTGGGCAAGGCTACGATGTTCATGCTTTTGAAGAAGGTGACGTTAAAACGGTGGGTGGCGTGACTCCTGGTGACGTGACCTCTGGCGGAGTAACCCTCGGCGGCGTAAGAATTCCTTTCGATAAAAGCCTCAACGCTCATTCCGATGGCGACGTGTTGATCCATGCACTCTGCGATGCGCTGTTAGGCGCGGCGGCGCTGGGCGATATCGGCAGACACTTTCCGGACACTGACCCCCGATACCACAATATTAGCAGCGTCGAATTATTACGAGACGTGATGGCCATGCTTGAAGACAGAGGCTGGCAATTCTGTAATGGCGACATGACCATAATTGCCGAAGCGCCAAAAATTGCGCCTCACGTTGCGGCTATGATCAATATGCTTAGTGAGGCGATAGGCTGTCAGCAGGTACAATTAAATATCAAAGCCACAACAACAGAAAAGCTGGGTTTTACCGGTCGGGGTGAAGGTATTGCCTGTCAGGCGATTGTCCTCCTGGAGGGTGATGAGCGTGCAGGTTGAAGCTGCTGTCGTTGACAGGTAAAGACCAGGGGTAGCCCTGACGATTACAGATTAAGCGAAGCAAATGGTGCAACAAGGATAGACAGTAATGAAACTAAAACAGAGTTTACCGAGAATCGCTGGCGCAGGGCTGGCTTTAAGTGTGTTGTTGACTGGCGGTGTATTGCCCGCGTTCGCGGATCACGATGCCGATCAGGATCGAGACCAGATGCGCGACAGAGATAGGAATTATAGAGATCGGGATAGGGACGGGGACAGGAACAGAGACAGGGTGCGTGATATCACCGAGGTAGTGTTATCCGAAGTGCTTTTTGGTGACCGTGATCGCCGTATTCTGGATGACTACTTGCGCACGGAACGCTATGGAGCGCCACAAAAAAAGCATAAAAAGCTACCGCCGGGCTTGCGTAAAAAACTGGTTCGTAACGGACAATTACCACCCGGTTGGCAAAAGAAGATGTCCCGCTGGGAGGTGATGGATGATGACATCTATCGGCAATCCACACGTCTGCCCGAACATATTGCTCGACAACTTTCAGATAGTCCGACTGGCACCAGTATCCGCCGGGTCGAAGATCGTATCGTGCGGGTTATGGATGCGACGCATACCATTCTCGATGTCTTGAGCGCGGGCAGCAGAGATTACTGAATCGCTGTTCTCGCTCGACTACCACTGGGCCTGGGGCGAACCTGCGGGTATAGCGGCGTTTCGAAGTACGGCTGAGGACTTTATTGTTGATGAACACTTAATCGATGCAGGTTCGGTCGATCAAGATTTAGGTGACAGCCTGTCCGGTGACGGCGACCATATTTATCTACAGATTCGTAAACGTCACCAGAACACTCGCTGGGTGGCCACGCAGCTTGGCACACTCTATGACGTAGATGAAAAAGATGTTGGCTACTGTGGACTTAAAGACCGTCGCGCATTGACCAGTCAGTGGTTCAGTGTGCGGCAGCCCGATCGGCGTTTTGACGATCTTAATTTGGCCTCTCCCGCAGGTTTAAAGGCCTTACCCGAATGTGAAGTGCTGCAGGTGAGGCGACATCGTCGCAAGTTGCGGAGGGGTGCGCACAGCGGCAACGCCTTCAATATCACATTGCGAGATTTTGAAGGTGATATTGAGCTGGCCGAGCGGTGTTTACTGACTATTTCTACCCATGGTGTGCCAAATTATTTTGGTGAACAACGCTTCGGTATTGACGGCGGCAATCTGATCGCCGCTGATCGCATTCTCAGACAGTCAATTTCCCGTCAAGGCAGAGATGCAAAGTGGGGTTTGTATATTTCTGCGGCACGTTCCCAGTTGTTTAATCAAGTATTGTCCGCACGGGTTGAGCAGGGAACATGGCGGACACTGGTCGATGAGGAAGGCGGTACGATGGGTCTTCCTTCTGGCCCTTTATGGGGGCGGGGCAGGAATGTTTCCGGTAAACATTTAGCGAAGTTGGAAGCGCAGGTGTTGGCACCTTACGAAGCCTGGTGTCATGGCCTTGAGCACTGTGGCCTTGAGCAAGAAAGGCGAGGCCTGGTGTTGAGACCTGAGGCGATGAGCTGGCGTTGGCACGGGCGGGATTTACACATCCAATTCTTTTTACCGCCGGGCGCTTATGCGACGTCGGTACTGCGAGAGCTAGTGTTTACGCATGTGCCTACTAGCGCCGCTATGCTATAGTTCCGGCTCTTTTTTGTGTCGATTTTAGTCAGGGGGGATGTCAGCTTGGTGGATCTTGATGGGGTAGGTATGACCTCCAGGCGTACCCGCGAACGGCTGATTCAGCGGCTCAAAGACAATGGCATAAAAGACCAGAAAGTGCTCGATATCATACGTGTTACGCCTCGGCACCTGTTTCTCGACGAAGCTTTGTCGCATCGAGCTTATGAAGATACCGCCTTACCTATTGGTTTTGCCCAAACAATTTCTCAACCTTACGTCGTTGCCCTGATGACAGAGCTGCTCTTGTCCCGCGGTCCGCTTAAAAAAGTATTGGAGGTTGGTACCGGGTCGGGGTATCAGGCAGCTATTTTGTCGCAGCTGGTCGAACAGGTTTATACCGTAGAAAGAATAAAGCCACTGCTGAACAAAGCTAAAGAACGCTTTCGGCAACTGGATATGCGCAACGTAACCAGCGCTCACAGTGACGGCGGTGTAGGCTGGCCGGAACATGCGCCTTACGATGGCATTATCAGCACCGCAGCGCCCGAGGGTGTGCCGGACGAGCTACTCTATCAATTGGCGCCGGACGGTCTTCTGGTGATTCCCATCGGTTCCGATAATGATCAGGAGCTACGCCTTATTAAGCGCATTGGCGACAGCCAGAACTATGATGAAGAGGTGGTCGAGAAAGTGCGCTTTGTGCCTTTGTTGAGCGGCGTGACACGCTAAGCAACTGTCAGCCTTGACCACAATGGATTTTTTGCGTCGTTATTTCGCCCTGTTTTGCAAAGGTGTCGCCATGGGCGCAGCGGATGTGGTTCCCGGAGTTTCCGGCGGCACCATTGCTTTTATATCGGGTATTTACGAGCAACTGCTCGGTGCCATCGGCTCATTTAATCTAACTGCATTGAAAGTATTGAGACGCCAGGACCTCCGGGCTTTCTGGCAACACGTCCAAGGTACCTTTCTGACGGTACTGTTCAGCGGGGTTTTGCTGAGTGTCGCCACCTTTGCGCACTTGCTAGAATATCTGCTGGTTCACCATCCCCTGGTGGTTTGGGGTTTCTTTTTTGGTTTGATTGTCGCATCGGTGATTTATATCTGGCGGCAGATATCAGTGCATAGTGTCGCTGGATGGCTGTTGCTGGCAGTCGGAGCCGGGCTGGTGTTGGCGAGTGCCTTTGCGCCCCATGTGCAAATTGAGGCGGGGCTTGTACCTCACCCTCTGACTATATTTGGAGCCGGCATGTTGGCAATCTGCGCCATGATTTTGCCCGGCGTTTCTGGTAGTTTTATCTTGTTATTACTGGGCATGTATCCAGTTATTCTCAGCGCAGTGGTACGGGTTGATCTAACGGTACTAGTAACATTTGTTGCCGGTTGTGCCACTGGGCTGTTGCTGTTTTCCCGGCTGCTACATTGGCTCCTAACACGCTTCCATAATCTTACCCTGGCGCTTCTGACCGGTTTTCTGATTGGTTCTCTGGCTGTGGTTTGGCCCTGGCAACAACTTAGACTCGCGCCGGGGGATGAGCTAGAACAAGCTCACGGAACAGCGCAGTTATTCTGGCCCTGGGGCTATGCCGATGCTGTAGGTGATCCCCAGTACTGGTTGGTTATCGGTTTCATGATAGTGGGTTTGTCACTGGTTCTAGCCCTGGAGTATATCGGGGGAGGTCAGCGGGATAAGCTATGAATGGCCTGGGGGGTTTGGGATACAAAATGCTCTATTTTGCTACCCAGCGTTTCTCTGTAGTTCTGTTAACGTTGGTTCTTCTGATAATGGCCTATCTGATGTCATCGGGCTGCGCGTTTAACCCGGCGCCGGTCAGTAAGCGCCCGCAACCACCGAGCGAGCGAGTGACTTATCACGTGGTGTCACCGGGTGATACACTCTTCGCGATCGCCTGGCGCTACGAGAAGGATGTTGCGGCATTGGCCCAAAGTAACGGTTTGGCCCCTCCCTATCAAATAGTTCCTGGTCAACGCCTTACGCTGGATACTACTAGCTTGAAGCCGGTGCCACGTTCTCAGCCGGCAAGCGCGCGAGCAAAAAGTGGCTCAGTAAAACTAACGCAGAACAATAATAAATCTGGAAGCCGTAAAAATACTCAGCTGGATAAAAAACATCAAGCTACCAGGAAGACAAGTTCTTCCAAAACATCGGCTTCGGTTGGCTCCCAGAAATTGCCGAAGGGTGAGGTTAGCTGGCGCTGGCCAGTGAAGGGTGCGGTGTCGCGCCAGTACGATACCAGTAAGGTGTTCAAGGGAATCAATATTCAATCCTTACCGGGTCGAGCCGTCACTGCTGCGGCCAGTGGTATTGTTGTATATGCGGGCAGTGGTTTGCGGGGTTATGGCAAACTGATCATCCTTAAACACAGTGATATTTATCTGAGTGCCTATGCCCACAATAGGGCGCTTTCAATCAAGGAGGGTGACGTGGTGAAAGCGGGTGAGCAGATATCGACGGTCGGTGGTGACCCTAATAACCGTGGCCGACTCTATTTCGAACTCAGGAAGAACGGTAAGCCGGTTGATCCGATGCGTTTG
>JAHRWI010000077.1 GCA_019090225.1 Porticoccaceae bacterium | reverse complement strand
GTCGGCAGCGTCAGATGTGTATAAGAGACAGGTAGACCTTCATGCTGCCGGGCACAAAATTGAGGGGTAACCAGCCATCGGCGATTTCCGCTGTCAGCCGCACATTGGTCTCGGTAGCGGTGCCTAGCCAGATGGGAATGTCCGGATTCATATGGAGAATAGATTTGAGCGGTTTGCCGATGCCCATGGCACCTTCGCCAGTAAAAGGTAGGGATATTTCTCGTCCGTCGTGACTGACCGGGGCTTCTCGTTTAAAGGTTTTTTTCATAATGGTGACGTAATCGCGCAGACGCCAGTAGGGTTTACCCCAGGGCTGGCCGTACCAGCCTTCGACAATTTGTGGGCCGGACATGCCTAGTCCGGCGATAGCGCGATTGCCACCCGCCAGCGCGTCGATTGTGCCCATGGCCATGGCAGCGGCAGTGGGCGTGCGTGCAGCGATTTGTAATATGCCCGCCCCGAGGCGAATACGCTCCGTGCAGGCAGCCAGATAGCCCAGGGGAGAAACGGCGTCGGAGCCATAGGCTTCGGCGGTCCACACCGAGTCATAACCCAGTTTTTCTGCCAGCTGAACAGTTTTTACTGGCAGCTTCATATGCGCCCCGGAGTAGCCCAGGCTAAGTCCTAATTTCATATTCTTTTCCTTCTATAATTTATCTGGGTTGCGAACAGTTGGTTTATCAATAGGTAGATGCACAACCAGGTGGGTGGTTCAGTAAGCAGACATGCCGCCATCGGCACTGATGTATGAGCCATTAACCATGCGAGATTCATCGGCGGCGAGAAATAAGGCGACGTTGGCAATATCTTCCGGCTGACCGACTCCGAAGGGGTATTTCTCCATACGAAAGGTCGAGAGCACCTTTCCTGCGCCGGATTCAAGTTCGTCGAGTTTGTCACCGAAACGGCCCTTAACCCGATCGGTCAGGACAATGCCCGGGCAGATCGCATTCGCGCGGATGCCCTCTTTGGCATAACTGGAGGCCAAGGATTTAGTGAAAGAAATAATGCCACCTTTTGCGGTGGAGTAGACGTGCAGGCTGGTGCCCTGGAGGGCGACCACGGACGACATATTAACGATGGAGCCGCCGCCAGATTGGATCATCGCCGGAATGGCAAAACGGCAGCACAGCATGGTGCCCTTGAGATCCAGGGACATGGTGTGATCCCATACATCCCAATCTACGGTGTCTATGGGTGCATCCTCGGGAATGGAGCCGCCAGCGCAGTTGTGCAGGACGTCGAGTCGACCAAAATGCTTGACGGTTTGCGCGATGGTCTGTTCAACGCTGGCTGAGTCAGTGACATCAGTGGCTATAAAAAGAGCCCCTGATCCACTGCCACGAATTTCTTCGGCCACCGCTTCGCCAGTGTCTGTATTCATCTCGGCGATAATAATTTTTGCGCCTTCCTGAGCAAAGAGTTTAGCCGTTGCTCGGCCAATACCGACGCCCGCGCCAGTAATGATTGCCACTTTATCCCCTAATCTCGCCATAGCTTTTTACCTGCTTTTTTAAGTGCTTCTTTGTCGGCGTAAATACCCCTTTACCGGTTATGGTCGCCAACAGTTTTTATTTTTTTGCCCGGAGCTGGGCTATAAATGCTGCTACGTCTTGAAAACAGACTAGACTATCTTTAGGTGACATAAAAGAAATTTGATATCCCAGCGCTGTGTTATCGCAGCACTTTGGATATCCCAATCCCTTTGATGCTCGAGTACTCAGGTATTTTGAAAAGGTCTTAAATAGCCATTAATAAAGAATAAGGAAAAGATATGAAAGTAGGTGCAATTTTTCCCATCACCGAGATCGGCACCGACCCGGTAGCGGTGCGCGATTATACCCAGGCGATTGAAGAGCTTGGTTACGATCATCTGGTGGTGTTTGACCACGTATTGGGGGCCGACCCCAGCAAGCATGAGCTGTGGGGGCCTTATACCCACGAATTTCAGTTCCATGAGCCTTTTGTGCTGATGGGTTATCTGGCGGCGATTTCCAAAACCATCGAGCTGGCAACAGGCATTATTATTGCTCCTCAACGCCAGACCGCCCTGCTGGCCAAGCAGGCAGCGGAGGTGGATGTGCTCAGCGGTGGCCGCTTGCGACTGGGTCTGGGCATCGGCTGGAACCAGGTCGAGTACGAGGGGCTAGGCCAGGACTTCAGCACCCGTGGTAAACGTATCGAAGAACAAATGGAATTGATGCGGCTGCTGTGGAGCAACGATTTGATCACCTTTGACGGTGAGTGGGACAAAATCACCGATGCGGGCATTAACCCCTTACCGGTACAGCAACCGATGCCGATATGGATGGGTGGCTGGGCCGATGCCATGATCAAGCGAATCGCCCGGATTGGAGACGGCTGGTTTGCCTTCTTTAAACCCGACGATGCCGGTAAGCGCATGGTTGAAAAGCTCCACCAATACGCCGCTGAAGCCGGACGAGATGCGGCAGAGATTGGCATTGAATCCTGGGTGACGGTGAATAATGCTCAGGTACTAGCCGGATGGAATCAGAAGCCCGAAGACAAATTACTCCGTTCGCCGGATGAATGGTGCGAGGAGATAGCCGGCTATAAGGCCCTGGGTTCGACTCATATTGCCTGCTGGACTATGTACGCAGATTTGACCCCAGACCAACATATCGATGTGGCGCGGCGCTTTAAAGAGGCGGTGGACGGTATGTAGCTTCATCTGAGAATTATTGTCATAAAGAACATTAAAAATTACTTATAACTTATTGATAATAATATATATTTAATATAAATAGGATCATATTAGGAGGTATTCATGGCTCAGTTTGACACAATCATCAAAGGCGGTGTGGTTTTTGATGGCTCCCAGGCATCCCGGTTTGTCGGCGATATTGGCATCAAGGATGGCTTTATCACCGAGATAGATCGCGACGGCAAGCTCGATCCTGCCTTTGCCTTGAATGTCATCGATGCCAAGGGTCTGCATGTATGTCCCGGCTTCGTCGACTTGCATACGCACTACGACGCCCAGATTCAATGGGACCCCTATGCAACCTTATCTGGCTGGCATGGCGTGACCTCTATCGCCATCGGTAATTGTGGTTTTGGCTTCGCGCCCATTGCGCCTGAGTTACGGGAGCGGGCGATGTTAATGATGTCCCGGGTTGAGGCTATTCCCTTTGAGTCCATGAAACTTGGCATGAACTGGGATTGGGAAACCTTTCCCGAGTGGCTGGATCATCTGGAACGAATTCCGTTGGGTATCAATGTGCTGAGTTACGTGCCCATCAGCCCCATTATGATTACCGTGATGGGTTTGGAGGATGCTAAAAACCGTGAACCTACGCCGGAAGAAATAAAAGAGATGTGTCGCTTGCTCGAAGAAGGTCTCGACGCCGGAGGCTGTGGCTGGTCGGTACAGCGCCTGGGTAAGGCTTCCGCACAACGTGATTACGATGGCACACCTATGGTCACCGATGAGATGTCGGATGACCTGTGTCTGGCTTTTGCTGAGGTCCTGGCGCGCCGAGATGAAGGTGCTATACAGCTCACTCAAACCGGTGGATTGCGTTTTGTTGAGAAGCTAGCTCAAGTGGCGGACAAGCCGATTCTTTACAATGCCGTTCAGTCCCACGACAAAGTGCCCGGTTCCTTCCGCAAAATTATGGGCTGGCTGCACCGCACCCGCGCCCGGGGCAACGAAAATATCTGGGGCATGGCTATCTTCAATGGCAATGAGGAATATTTTTCCTTCGATGAATATAACTTGCTGGATGGCAGTCGAGCCTGGCGCACGGTTACCCTGGGCACCGTCGAGGAGCGCATAACGGCGATGCAGGATGAAGTGAATCGACAGTATCTGCGTAATCAATTCGATGCGGGCAAGATACCGTCAATCACCGGACCGGTGGAAGATTATAAAATTGATAAAACCTTCCTCGCGGAAAACAAACAATACGAGGGTAAGTACGTATCTGAGCTGGCGGAGATTCAGGGTAAGCATGTTATTGATGCGCTACTTGATCTGATTGTCAGCGAGGATCTTAAAACCATTTTTTGGCACCGTTCCTTTAATGAACATCCCGGGTATAACAAGGAAATCCTCGATGCCGATTTCACGATTCCCGGTGTGTCGGACGGTGGTGCCCATACTAAATTTATTACTGCAGGTAAATACCCCACCGAGTTCCTGATAAATATGGTACGTCGTGATGGCATGATCAGCCTTGAGGAAGCCCACTACCGACTCTCGGCAATGCCAGCACAATGCGCGGGTTTTAAGGATAGAGGCACTCTGGTGGTCGGCGCGCCAGCAGATATTCTGGTCTACGATTATCAAAACCTTAAGATCACGCCGGACAGACCCGAAGTAAAATACGACTTCCCCGGTGGTGCCTGGCGCCTGGTTCAATATGCAGAGGGCTATCGCTATATTATGGTCAACGGAACCGTTACCTTTAAAGATGGCGAGTGTACCGATGCCACCCCAGGCCAGTTGCTGCGCTTTGGTAAAGCCAGTAATCAGCCTGCCACCAACTGGCAGGTAGCGGAGGGCTAGTAAGTAGCCTACAAAGAGGAGGGAGTGAAACTCTCATCCCAGGCCTGTTGCATTTGACAACTATAAACGGCGTGTCTTAAGGATCACAGATGCGCCGTTTTTTATTGTGAGCGATTGATCGCTCGGCTGTGCATAGAATTAATCAAAGCCGTGGTTTATGCTGCGCGACGATATTTCTTATAGAGACTACTTCTTATAGAGACTGTTTTTGTCGAGATTAGGTCTCATAAATCAATTCTTATCCACATACTCTTATCCACATAAAAGGGGTCAAGCAAAATGAAAGACGTAGCAGGCAAAGTAGCATTTATCACCGGTGGTGCCAGTGGCATGGGCCTGGGGATGGCGCGGGCTTTTGGCGCAGCAGGCATGAAGGTCATGATCGGTGATATTGAAAAAGGCCCCATGGATGCGGCAGTGGCGGAGCTAAAGCTGAAGGGTATTGACGCAGCGGGTGTGGTCTCAGATGTGGCTGATCGTGATTCAGTATTTGCTGCCGCTGATGCCACCATCGAAGCTTTCGGTAAGGTTCACGTGCTGTGTAATAACGCCGGGATTGGCGTCAGCGGCAAGTCCGATAAATGCTCCGTTGAAAACTGGCGGTGGGTCATGGATGTCAACCTGTGGGGTGTAATCTATGGTCTGCAGGCCTTCGTGCCCCTGATTGAATCTCACGGTGAAGGTGGTCACGTGATGAGTACCGCGTCTATGGCCGGTATGGTTAGCTTCCGATATATGGGGCCGTACAATGCCACCAAGTTTGCCGTGGTGACCATTATGGAAACCATGATGGAAGAACATCGCGATGACAATATCGGTGTGTCTGTGCTCTGCCCCGGCGTGGTGGCGACCAATATCGCTAGCGGTACTCGTAACCGACAGGAGCAATATGGTGGTCAGCGCGAAGCCCGCGATCTGGATGCCAATGCGGAAATGCTTGGTAAAGGTCTCGACCCTGATATCGTTGGTGAGCAAGTGCTTGAAGCGATTATCGATGATGCACCTTATATCTTCACCGATCCCTCCATGCGCAAATATATCAATAAGCGTTTTGAGCGTTTGTCTGCGGGCTATGACTGGGCCGATAACTGCCAGGCTTTGAAGAAAGATAAGCGGGCTTCTTAAGTCTGGTGTTAAAGCCTAAACTAAAAATAACAGGGGGTGTAATAGTGGCACTGGAACTCGTTGACTATCTAGGCTATGAGCCGGAAGAATCCGGCATATTGTGGATTAAGTTTAATCGGCCTGACCGGCTTAATGCCCTCTATGGCCTGTCGGAGCCGGACTCGACCATGGCCAAGGTCGGTGAATATATGCGCGCTGGTGATGCCGACCCGAATATTCGTGTCATCGTGCTGACCGGTGTCGGCAAAGCGTTTTGCGCAGGCGCGGATATGAAATCACGAGCCGTTGAGCAAGTCGGTGACCCCGGCGTTGATGGCACCCGACAGCACTTTAGCGAAC
Organism: Porticoccaceae bacterium; assembly: GCA_019090225.1. Taxonomy (GTDB): domain Bacteria; phylum Pseudomonadota; class Gammaproteobacteria; order Pseudomonadales; family Porticoccaceae; genus HB2-32-21. The sequence goes on along the minus strand of JAHRWI010000077.1, from coordinate 5,490 downwards.
ACTTCACACCACTGTTTCGTGATATTTCCATGATCCGCAAACCCACTATCGCCATGATTAACGGCGCTGCCGTCGGTGCCGGACTGGATATGGCCCTGCATTGCGATATCAGGCTTGGCTGTGAGACTACGCGGTTTTTCACCTATCAAAATGTTGGTCAGATCCCGGAAAATGGCGCACTGTATTTACTGCCGCGTATTGTCGGCATGGGCCGAGCGTTGGAGCTGTTTTATACCGGCGGCTTTCTCGATGCCGAAGAATCTTACCGCTGGGGTTTGCTGAATCACCTGTACACAAGCGATGATCTGGAAGCTAAAACTCGCGAGATGTGTGAGCGGATCATCAAAAGTCCACCTCTGGTGCAATGGATTAGCAAGCGCATTATGCGTACGGCCATGGACGCGAGTCTCGAAGCGACCATGACGTTAACCTCCAGTGCTTCAGGAATTCTGGACAGATCCGAGGATAGCCGCGAGGCACGGAAAGCCTTTTTGGAAAAGCGTGAGCCGGAATATAAAGGGCGTTAGTGGCTGTGCGGTCACGCTAGTGCAGAGCTAGTCGATGAGAGTTTATCGAATAGTTTCTGAATTATTAGCGTTTGGCGCGTGTCTTTGGTGTTTTCGGGCGGGTTATTGGCTATGGACAACGCCATTGACGAACGACGGTCGTTATTTTTCAGAGATTTCTCATTTTGGTCCAACGCCTCTGGTGGTGCCAGCACTTATTTCTTTGTTCGCTCTGTGGTCAATTTTTAAACTTAACATGCTCATGTTGACAGTAGCGACGGTACTATTATCAGTCTTTTGGTTGGTAAGCGGCTTTTCTATTGGTATGGCCCATACCCCTGCTGTTATGTTGTTGGTGTTTGTATGTGGGATGAACTGGGTAGTTATCTGGTTCAATAAAAAAATCGTAGCAGAATAATAGAATGACTCGCACTGTTTCGCGGACAAATTTGGACATCGGTCATACACGTCTTTACTGACAGGTCGATGCATATGCGAAAATATAATTTATTCTGGAACGTGAGCAATTAGACCACCTGGGAGAATCACAGTGAAACTTTGCAGCGATATTTTTTTTGGGGCAACGAAAATTTTGGCGTTACTGCTTAGCCTGTCAGCCCCGATGTCCTGGGCTATCGACGAAGCCCAGCGGGTAATGGATAAAGTCATGACCTTGCCAAAAGTGAAAGCCGCAGAAGGCTTTGGCGCTAGCACCTTTATCGGTATCGGCAATTTCTATGATCCTCTGTTCATGCGTGACCGAGGTGATCGAGTCGTGGTTAACGACGATGGGGGCGCAGTGGGTGAGAAGGGCAGTCGGATATTGTCCTTTGATGCTGAGGGGAATATTAACGTTGAGATAGATCTAAAAAAACTCCCCCCCGTGGTTGGTTTTGATATTGCGCCACCGGGTTTTGGCAAGGTGGCTGGTCAGTTTGTGGTGCTCTCCCAGCAGAAATCCGGATTTGACTCTGCCCTGGAAAATCATCTGGTTCAGGCCATCCCCCAGGATGGTGTGGGGGCTGTTACTCGCTTATGCACCTTGCAGGCTTTAGCTAAAAAGAAAGGTGGCATGAAAGCAGGTTTTGGAGCCGATGGTCGCTTCGGGCCAGATGACAGCGCCTTTGCCAATCGGTTTTTTTCGGTGACCTTAAAGAATGCCACGGTTTATCAGACCATTGCCGATGGTAATTGCGAACCATTTATCACCTTCGATCCCGTGGCCTGGGGTTTACCTTTTGCACTTAATTTTACTCAGGATAATCAGTATATGCTGGTCTCTGTCGGTCCCGGCATTGGTCCTCAGCAGAACGCGCCGAAGGGCGGTATTGCCCGAGTCAATGCTGCCGGTGAGATCGTTGGCGAGATCATCGCGCCGGGTATCGGCAGGACATCGGGCATGGCCTATGCGCCTGAAGGTTTCGGCAACTATGGTGGTCAGCTATTTGTCGCCGCCATCGGAGATATGCAAATCCCTGTGCCGATGACTCAGGCTTTGGAGCAGGACGGCTACGTATATCGAATTGACGACTCCGGGGCAGTACATCCAGTCGCATCCGGATTCGTAAACCCGACCGGAATTCATTTTGCTTTTGGCAAATTGTTAGTGGCCGATATCAACGGTGATTTTATCGCCGGGCGTCGGGAGTTGCCGGACGGTTTCATTATGGCCATCGAAGCAAAGTAAATGTCGAGTCAGGCTAGGGTCGATTGGGGTGGGGTAGTCTAGTCTAGTCATCTTGACCCGATAAATAACTATCAATGTAAATCTATCAGTGTAAACAACGTCATAGGAGTAGATGTATGAGTGAAGACGCCAACGCAGTAGCGATCGATGAGGCCTTTATTAATGTGCCGACCAAAGACGGCAAGATGGAATGTTTTGTGGCCTATCCAAAAGAAGGCGGGCCTTGTCCGCCGGTGGTGCTTTATATGGATGCGCCAGGTGTGCGGGGCGAGTTGTATGACTTTGTGCGTCGTATTGCCGCTCAGGGTTACTACGCGATTATTCCTAATCTATATTACCGTTACGGTATTCGTGATCCCGGCGCGCGCATGATGGAGATGCTTGAGCTTCACAGCAACACCATGATTATTAATGACACGGAAAGTTTGATTTCGTGGATAGATGATCAGCCACAGGCAAAGCCAGGTCCCATGGGTTGTATCGGCTACTGCATGAGTGGCAAGTTTGTCCTGGCGGTCACTGGAGCCTTCCCCGAGCGCTTTAAAGCGATGTTGTCCTTGTATGGCGTGTCTCATGTCACCCGGCAGGACGACTCAGCTCACTTGTTCATACCCAAAATCCTGCCCGATTGCACTTTGTATTTTGGCTTTGCCGAGCATGACCCCTACGTGCCAGATAAAGAAATTGGCATGCTCTCCCAGACCCTCACGGACAATAATGTTGATTGTGTGGTTGAGAAAATTCCCGATACTGGCCATGGTTTTGCCTTCCCGCAACGGATGGGCTATCACCACGAAGCAGCGGAGCGGCATTGGGATATTGCTTTTGAGTTGTTTGCTCGCAAACTGAAGTGAGTTGAAGCAGACGAAAGAAGCACTAATTGATTTGCTGCACTTATTACTCTACCACCCACCTGCCACATTGCTTATCAGCGTGACAGGTGGGTGTTTGAGGTTCGGTTGGTTAAGTTGGACTGAGAGTTGGGCTTAGACTACTTATCGAATCGCGATAGGATTAATCAGAGCCTGTACCGCGCCGACATACTTGGGTATACCGATCACCAACATAAATTCCCAGGCTTTATCGGCGACCAGTTCTTCAGTGACGATATTTTCCAGCACATAAACGCCGTGCTTAACCAGCATCAACTGATGTACCGGGAATAATATTTCAGGGTCTTCTCCGGGCACGGCCTCAAGCCCAAAACTGTCTTCACCGATTGCCACCACGCCCAGGTCGATTAAATACTGCGCGCCTGCCACACCTAGTCCCGGTTCCTTGTTGTTAAAGAGATCGGGGTCGGATTTCAGTTTTGCTTTCATCCAACCGGTGTTGAACAAGACGATGTCGCCCTTGCCGATGGACACGCCCTGAGCCTTGGCTGCGCCTTTGATATCCGCCACAGTTATGACTTCACCAGCTTCCATAAAGGTTTTGTTTTTGTAAGCAGCGATATCCAGCAGAACGCCTCGAGTAGTGATCGGAGGCATTTTGTGCAGGGCAAAGTCTTTCAGCCCGGTATAGGTAATAAAGTCCTCGGCTTTAACACCGTTGTAGTAGCGGTTGAATATGCCAACGTGGCCCAGGCCGTCGATCTGCGTGCCGACACCAAGCCAGGCATTGACAAAATCATCGTTAAAACCGAAGCCATTTTTGCCTGAAGTCTTGCCGAGTAATTGACTGGGTTGTACGACTGACAGAGCGAATGAGCGAGGTGTTAGCCCAGCACCTGCTGGTGTATCAGGACCAGAGTCCATGGCTAAGGCGTAGCTCTTGCCTGTTTTAACCAGCTTGGCAGCTTCTATTGCTTTTTCTGGCGTGAGCAGGTTCATTGAGCCCATTCGGTCATCAGCACCCCATTTTGATGGCCACCATTTTTCTTCTTCCGCCATAGCTGGCAGTGAGAGGCATAGGCAGGCAGTGAGGCAGGCGAGTTTGTTGCCCACCAGTGACTTACCTTTAACGCGATAGTTTCTTGATCGATCGTGTCTAGATTGTGAATATTCCATGGTTTCCCCTCTATTAGATTTTTGATTTGTCTCCGTATAGTAACGGCTGAATAGATCTCTTGCTCTAATTTGTGGATAGACAATAAGGCAGAGTGTTAACAGTGCGAGTTCACGTTTTCTGGGCGACGTTCTTTGAGTAACAATATTCAGGCATGTTATGCATTAATAATTGTTATATGTCATCTAGTTGACATAACTATGCCATCTGTTTATGTTTGTCGCGCTCGAATTCCTGCTTAAGGATATTTGGCCTCTGTAGTCGATAGAAGTAGCTGTAACAATCGAGAGAGAAATTCCCTTGCGAAAATTTCTTATTGCCGTCCGGCACGTTTGTTTTATATCTCTTTTATCCGGGTTTGTTTTTGCCCGGACTGATCGCTTCGTGGGTCAATATTTTTCTGGATCAGGCAATTGAGTGATCTTTTCATGATGTTTTACTTTCGAGAATCTTGAGCATTAAGCGATAGTTTTTGAGGTGTTGTGGCTCATATTTGTTTGTGTGATCCCTGGCCATTATCGCCGTGCAAAGCAGTTTGATTCTGTAGTCGACTATAAAAAATCAGAAAATTAATGAGTAATAAGAGGGGTAAGTTTTGTTGAAAATGAAAGTACTTAAAAGCAAGTATATAAAGTCTGCCGTTTGCGGCCTGACTTTAGTGGCCGGTAGCGCAAGCGCCTTTGAGTTGAAGTTCGATAACTCAGATATGACCGGTTACATCGACACCACCGTTTCAGCCAGTGTGGCGATGTCGACCAAAAATGTTCAGTCCTTAAATACCACACCCAGTGGCCGAGGCACTATCTTTGATGGTTCTGGCGATGTTTACAGCGCGCCGCTGTCTTTTATCACCGATGCCGGTGTGTCCTGGGGTGATGTTGGCGTTTTTGCCCGCTTCGGTTATCTCTACGATTTCGCGATGATGGACGGTGCGAACAAGTGTACTAACTGTAGTGGCGATACACCGGCCGGAACGCTTGATGGCGTTCCAGAGGGTGCGCGCAATGAATATAACCAGTTCACTCTCTACGATCTGTTTGTCTACGGCAGTTGGGAGTTGGGTGGCCATTTCACTACCTTGCGTGCCGGTAAACAGGTAGTGAGCTGGGGTGAAAGTAACATCATGGGGGGCGGCATCAATCAGATGCAAAACCCTGCCGATTTCGCTAAAACCACAACGCCGGGTACCGAAGTTAAAGAGCGACTGCTGCCTCAGGAAATGCTCTACATGGCTTACGATTTCTCTGACAACACCAGTGCCGAGGCCTACTACGTATGGAACTGGCGGCG
>JAHRWI010000076.1 GCA_019090225.1 Porticoccaceae bacterium | reverse complement strand
GCAATTATTGGATTGCTCATTTGTTCCTCTTTAGGTGTATAACAGTTTAATCAAGAGACGCCTTCCCACTACCACCTATCTCTTGATCAGTAGAATCTGAGAGATAGATCAGTCGTCTTATTCTAACTGGTTTCAATGGCTTGGCCCGATATTCCTAGTTTGAGCTGAGGGTGATAGCAAGCCTTGGCAGTATTGCTCAGTATTTCGTGTCTCTTGATTACAATTCACAAGCGCCTATTTTTCAATGACTTAGCATAGCGGGGGCTGATCATGAGAAGGAGGCTGTTGATCCAGGGAGTAATGTTGCCAGGCGTTATTTAGCCTGGGCAGCGGATGCGGCTTTAGAGCTGAGCTGTGGTGGGCGTTTGTTGAGACTCTAGCTAAGGTTCTCATCTGAAGTTTTAGCATCAGCCTGATCTTCAGTGCCATCAGCATCACTTTCTTCCGCTTTTCCACGATGAATCAAGCGGCCAAAAAACACGCCGATTTCAAACAATAACCACATTGGCCCTGCTAACAATGCCTGGGAGATAACATCGGGTGGGGTTAGCAGCATGCCGATCACAAAACACATAACCACCACATAGGGACGTTTACCGGCGAGGCTTTGGGGTGTGACGACACCGGTCCAGATCAGCAGGATGGTGGCGATAGGTATTTCAAAGGCGATACCAAATGCGAAAAAGAGTTTTAAGACGAAATTAAGATAGCTGGATATATCGGTCATCACGGTGACGTTTTCTGGCCCAACACTGGTGAAAAAGCCAAACACCAGAGGGAAAACCACGTAGTAGGCGAAGGCCATACCGGCATAAAAGAGCATGACGCTGGAGGCGAAAAGGGGCAGCACGATGCGTCGTTCTTTGTTGTATAGCCCCGGTGCGATGAAGGCCCAGGCTTGATAAAGGATTACGGGCATTGCCGCGAATACTGCTAGCACCATCACCAGCTTGAAGGGCGTGAGGAAGGGTGAGGCTACATCGGTAGCGATCATGGTGCTGGATTCAGGGAGTAAGGCCTGTAGCGGTTCTGAGACAAAGCTATAAATTTCGTTGGCAAAGGGAAACATGCACACGAATAAAATGAGCGTTAATACCACAATGCGCAATAGTCGGTCGCGCAGCTCAATGAGGTGTTCGACCATGGTTTGATGTTTGTCGTTAGTGTTTAAATCTTCGTTCATCTGTTGCTTGCTAATAGGTGGGCGATGGGTTCTGGGCTATGGGCGACAAGGTGGTTTTCTCAAACTCTGTTTTATAAATTCTGCTTTTGTGAATCCTGTTTTTAAATCCTGTCTTGTAAACTTTAGCCCTGGCGCGGTGGTGAGTTTGCGTCTGTTTCAAGCGTCGAGTCGAGGTCTTCATCGACCCCGAATTCTTCTTCAAAATCATCAAAGGCCTGGAGCAATTCTTGCTCCTCCTCGCTGGTCAAAGGGGGTCTGTCTGCCATTGGTGTTTTGCTGGGGCCTGCTGGCTTAGAGTTGCTATCGGTATCGTTTTCAGCCGTAGCTTTTAACTTACTGTCAACAGAGTCCAGGCTTTGTTCTATTTGTTTGCGTTCATTTTCGAGTCGGGAGAGCAGGGCCTCGTTGTGCAGGTCCCGACGAATCTCATCAAGCCCGAACTCTCGCTCCATTTCCTGCCGTGCACTGTGGACACTACGGCGTAACTTACCCAGCCAGTAACCGAGTACGCGAATCGCTTCGGGCATTCTTTTCGGGCCAATAACGAGGAGACCGATAACTGCAATAACCAGCAGTTCGGCAAAGCCCATATCGAACATGGTTTATTTCGACTCGCTTGGCAAGATGTGGAGGGGGGCAGCTTTATACAGTTTTGTCGCTGCCGTTCTTTTCGCCATCCTGTTCGGCGCTTTGCTTGGTTTGTGCCGCACTGTCACTGGCATCGGCATTCTGTTCGGTGGCTTTTTCCTCATTGCTTTCTTCGCCATCGTTTGATACGGCTTCTTTAAAGCCTTTGATCGCGCCGCCCAGGTCACCGCCGAGGCCTTTGAGGCGCTTGGTGCCAAAGATAAGCAATACGATGACCAGGATAATGACCAGTTGCCAAATACTTATTCCGCCTAATCCCATAATAGCCTCCGCGTTTATTTGTTTCGGCTGGCTTTTTCGACCAGCCCAGATGTGTTGAATCGGCGAGATAGCTCCGCCAGTACAGCGTCGGCATTCTCCCCCAAGTGTGAAAGCATTACCAGCGTGTGAAACCACAGGTCTGCGGTCTCGCTGATGAGTTCCTGGTGATTGCCACTGGTGGCAGCATCTTTGGCGGCGATAATGGTTTCTGTACTTTCTTCGCCGACTTTTTCGAGAATTTTATTCAGCCCTTTGTGATGGAGGCTCGCCACGTAGGAGGATTTTGGGTCCTCGGTTTTTCGCTGGGCGAGGATTTGATCCAGGGCTTTTAAGATGTCAGTACTGGTTAGGTTCTCGCCGCTTGTCTTCTCGCCAGGTGGGTTTGGGGTAGGGGACTTAGTCATGATCTGCTTTCTTGTTTAGGAAATAGAGTTTAGG
>JAHRWI010000075.1 GCA_019090225.1 Porticoccaceae bacterium | reverse complement strand
TTTATCCAGAGAACCAGCATTATTTTGACCGGGCGACGGTAGAAGCCTGGCAAGATCACTGGCTCGAAACTGAAGGCTGGGTTTATAAATCATCTTACAAAGGCGAGCCTCAGTGGCGGGTAAAGCTGGAAACACCTTATGGGGTAAGCGACATAAGCCCCGGGTACCAAACGCCAAATAACTGAGTGCTCGTTTCGGTTTCAGCCCGTAGCCTCTTTATAGTTGCGGATCGCATCAATATGATCCTGCGGGGTTTTCAGGCCGGCATTCATGGTCGCGATGGCCAGGTGAGTGGTGCCGATATTTCGCCAGGCTTCAGCATTTTCTGCCCAGCGCTCGGGATTGCCCCCGGCAATTTGCGCCTGAGCCTGAATGCCAAATTCTGCTGGGTCGCGACCATTCTTTGCAAGCAGTTCGTGCAGCCGCTCAATAGTCGGTTTTGATTGTTTATGTCCGAATAGCGGAAACCAGCCATCACCCATGCGAGCAGCGCGTTCAATAACGGCATCTGCAGTGCCGCCGAACCAGAGCGGGATTTGACGCATCGGCAGAGGATTAAGTCCAGCCTGGTTAACCTTATGCCATTTGCCCTCGAAGCTGACGCTGTCACTGGCCCATAGTTCGCGCATCAATGTCACTTGTTCTTCCTGGCGCTTGCCCCGATTGTGGAAATTCTCACCGAGAGCTTCGTATTCAATATGGTTCCAGCCGGTGCCGATACCGAGCCTGACACGACCACCGGAGAGCACATCAACCTGAGCGGCTTGTTTGGCCACTAGCGCAGTTTGTCGTTGGGGCAGAATGAGTACGGCGGTGGAAAACTCAATGGTCGTGGTGGCGCAGGCCAAATAGCCCATGGTGACAAAGGGTTCATGGAATGGGGTGTCTTTATCGTAAGGGCCATCGAAGCCGCCGGGGCGATCCCGGTCTGCACCGAGCACATGATCATAGAGCAGCAAGTGGCTAAAATCGAGATCTTCGGCAGCCTGAGCGTAATCACGGATAGCAATGGGGTCATTACCTATTTCTGTTTGAGGGAATACTGCGCCGAATTCCATGTTGATTTCCTTTTGTCTCGAATAGTTATTTTAACAATTTATTGTAGTATTTTTCTGGAATTAAACAGGGTCTTCACGACGGACAGCCTTGATGATGGAAAGCCGTGATGTCGATAGCTACTTCGAGTTTTGACGAATATTTTCCGGCATCGGGCCACCTGTCGCCCAGTCGATCATTTGGCTAAGGTGGATGACCGATAAAGCTTTGCGTTCTTGGGAGGTATCCTCGTTACTAAAGTTTTTGGATAACTGGGTGATACAACCGATATTGCCGCTAACGACAAATTCTCCTCCCGTTTCAGCCAGCCGACAAGATTTTTCTGCACTCAGTTTACCTGCCAATTCCGGCTGTAAGAGATTGTAGGTACCTGCTGAGCCGCAACAAAGGTGAGCATCCAGAGGTTCTCGAACTGTAAAACCGCAGCTTTCCAGAACGCTGATTGGTGCAGTTTTTTCTTTTAGGCCGTGTTGTAACGAACATGGGTTTTGCCAGGCGACGATCTTTGGACTTGAGGTTTGATAGGCTATCACAGGGTTTTTAATCTCAAATAGATCTTTAAGAATAACTGATATATCTTTAATTAAACTGGATAAAGTTTTTGAATCGATAGCGCCTTCTAAGACATGGGGATAGTCCTTAAGCATTGAGCTGCATCCTGATGCTGTCATCAAGACAGCATCTAGCGGGTGCTCTTTGTTATTTAGCATGGCCTGCCAGCTGGTGATATTGAGTTCGGCCATTTCCCGCCCCTGGGGGCGCTTACCCAGGTGATGAGGCAGGGCACCACAACATCCGGCTTTCGATGCTTCGGGGACGATCACAGTACAGCCGTGGCGGGTTAGCACTCGCACAGCCGCTGCATCGATCTCAGGTGCCAATACACTTTGCACACAGCCGATGATCAATGCGACGCGCTTTATTTCTGCGCCTTGTGCAAGATAAACTCCGGGGGCAATTGCATCACTTTTTGTATTGGTTTGATTAGCAGACTTGCTGGGGATCAGCTCGGCCAATGCTTTAATTGGCGCAGAATACTTGCCAGCTTGCTTCAAGGCCGATTTGGTCCAGCGCCCAGCAATAAGAGCACGGCGAAACCAGTCTCTGCGCGGCAGGAGCCAGGCGAGCAAAGCCCGGAGTGAGCGATCAAACAAGGGGCGGCGGTATTTTTCTTCGATTAACTCGCGGCCCTGGTCGATCAGTCGTCGGTAGGAAACCCCGGAAGGGCAGGTACTTTCGCAGGCCAGGCAGGAGAGGCAATGGTCGAGGTTGGCAACAGTGGTTGCCGTCGGTGCTTCGCCGCTTTCAAGCAAGTGTTGAATCAGTGATATGCGCCCGCGTGGGCTTTCTCGTTCGTCACCGGTGATGCGATAAGTAGGGCAGGTGGCGGTACAAAATCCGCAATGGACGCATTTGCGCAGAACCTCGTCGGCTATTTGGATGGCGGGGATTTGCAGTTGGCTTTCGCTAAAGTGGGTTTGCATCGATTGTGTTCGCTCTACAATTCCTGGTACATGCGACCGGGGTTGAGGATTCCGGCTGGATCAAAACTGGCTTTTACCAGGCGTGTTAGCGCCGCCAAAGGTTCTGGCTGTGCCTGGAAAACTTCTATCGCGTTATCCCGGGTATTAGCGCTTGCCAATGACTGTCCCTCGCTCCACAGCGTTGCATGGCCGCCCTGGGCAATAAGGCTGTCACGTATTTGACCGGCATTGATAGTCTTTGGGCAGGCCAGCCATGCCGCTCCGCCTGCTTGGTCCAGGAACCAGTCACTAATTCCTAACTTACTTAGTTCAGATAACACTTGCCAGCCTGTGGCAGGCGGTAATGACAAACGCCAGATGTGGTTTAGTGGATTGCCGATTTGATCTTGTGGATTAGGCTTGAGTAAACTCAAATTTCCGATCTCACACCAAAAAGTGCTGGAGTTTTTGCCGTGCAGCTCTTCCAGTGGGGGGGCATCGATCCCGAATAATGTTTTCAAAGCTTCTAGTCGATATTTTACCGAGGGAGCTGGGCCTTCCAGCCTGATGGCAGTAACAGAACTCCCTGAGGAAGACAGATAAGAAACCGCTGATCGAGATGTTAAGGTTTGCGGCAGGTAAGCTGCCGCGCTAATGCTATGGGGCGATGTCGCTGCCTTCGTCATGAGCTGATTGGCTTGTTTAGGGTCAAACCCGAAAATAAGTAGGGTGCGCGTTTTTTCAGGTACCGGTAAGACCTTAACGGTGACTTCCCACAGGGCTGCCAGTGTGCCCCAGGAGCCAGCCATTAATTTGGACAGATCAAAGCCGGTAACATTTTTGACCACGCGACCGCCGGATTTAAATGGCTCACCACGACCACTGACAGCTTTAAAACCTAGAAAATGATCTCGCGCGGCACCAGCAAAAAAACGTCTTGGGCCGCTGATGTTTCCGGCCAGGATGCCACCCAGCGTGCCATTTTTTCCTTCTTGATTAGATATATCGAAACTAGAGATGTCGAACAAGGTCGAGTAATCCGGCGGCTCAAAAGCTAGCATTTGATTGTGTTCGGCTAACAAGGTTTCGACTTCTTGTAGCGAGGTACCCGCTCCGGCGGTGAGCACCAGTTCAACCGGGTCATATTGACTAATACCAGCAAAACCTGTCAGATCTAACACATGCTCATTGGGCACCGGATGGCCGATAGCACCTTTACTGCCAGAGCCTTTGATCGCCAGCACAGTCTTGCTGGATTGAGCCCAGTGGATCAGATCGATCAATTGTTCTGGTTCAGTGGGTCGATAAATTTCAGGCATAAGAGGTCAGCGCTTCCCTGTTTATATTCATTGTTGTTAAAAACGCGGTAAATCGGGAAAGGGTAACTCCCCGTTATGGATATGCATTTGACCTAATTCGGCGCAGCGATGGAGCATGGGGAAGACTTTGCCGGGGTTCAGTCGGCCCTCCGGGTCGAAGGCGCATTTGACACGCATTTGTTGGTCGAGGTCGCTCTGATCAAACATTACCGTCATTAAATCCCGCTTCTCGACACCGACACCGTGTTCGCCCGTCAGCACGCCACCGACTTCGACGCACAGTTTTAGTATGTCTGCGCCAAAGTCTTCGGCCCGCTGGAGTTCTCCGGGCTGATTGGCGTCGTACATGATCAAGGGATGGAGGTTGCCGTCACCGGCATGGAAGACATTGGTGACACGCAGTTGGTATTGCAGGCTCATTTCTGCCATACGCTTCAGCACATGGGGCAATTGGTGGCGGGGGATGGTGCCATCCATGCAAAAGTAATCTGGCGATAAACGACCGACGGCAGGGAAGGCGGATTTGCGACCCAGCCAAAAGGTCATCCTTTCCTGTTCGCTGCTGCTGACCTGGACTGAGTTGGCACCGGCTGAGTTAGCTAGAGTCACCACCCGATCGACAAGGTAGTCCACTTCCACTACAGGGCCGTCAAGCTCGACGATCAACAGCGCTTCTGCATCCAGTGGATAACCAGCGTGGCAAAAATCCTCGGTGGCTTTGATAATGAATTTATCCATCATCTCCAGGCCTGCAGGGATAATGCCATCGGCGATAATATCGCCCACCACCTGGCCAGCCACTTCGATATCGTTAAAGGCGATTAGTAGCGCCCGTGCTGTCTCTGGCACCGGCAAAATCCGCACCGTAACCTCGGTAATGACACCCAGGAGTCCCTCGGAGCCAGTCAGCAGGCCGAGTAGGTCATAGCCCTCAGCATCCATATGTTTGCCACCGAAACGGACGATGGAACCATCGACCATCACCAACTCAAGACCCAGGAGGTTATTGGTGGTCATGCCGTATTTTAAGCAGTGCACCACCCCGGAATTCTCTGAGACATTGCCACCGATCGTGCAGGCGATCTGGCTGGAAGGGTCGGGCGCGTAGTAAAAGCCATCTGGGGCAACGGCCTCGGTAAGGGCCAGATTGGTAACGCCGCTTTGGGTAGTTAAGCAGCGGTTGTCGTAATCGATATCGAGAATTTTATTAAACCGTGCCATAGCCAGCAGTACGCAATCTTCGAGGGGTAGTGCGCCACCGGATACCGAGGTGCCAGCGCCACGGGCCACCACCTTGATATTACGTCGATGGCAGATGGCCATGATTTTTGAGACCTCGGTGACGTCATCAGGCAGCACCACAATCATTGGCATCTGCCGGTAAGCCGTCAATGCATCGCAATCGTAGGCCTGCAGGCTAGGCGTGTCGGCAATCACTCGCTCCCTGGGCAGGAAGTCGCAAAATTCCTTAATCAACACATCTCGTTGATTTAAAATTTCCTGCTCGGCGGCGGGCATTTTCATTGGGCCATTCCTAAATCTGATACCAGAGTTTTAAGTTCTGAATGGTACCAGAGCGAGATACACAGTGGCGCAGCTTCATCTACTGTGTCCTTTATCAAAATAACCTCTTCATTTCTTCATTAAGCGCCCCATTCATTTTGTAATAATCGGGCTTATCATATAAATCCGCCTTCTGTCTGTATGCCCGAATGTGCTTGAATAGCGGCCAGACAAGTTTTTGACTTTAACGACAGACCAACATTGCGAACCACAAGCGAGGAATAGCAAATGAAAGTAGATGGCGAACTGCCGATGGGCATGGACAAAATTGTTGATCGTATTGGCCCCATGGAGGCGGCCGGTTTTGATGGTGCACAAACAATAGAAACCGGCCATGATCCCTTTTTACCCCTGGTGCTGGCGGCCGAGCACAGTAAAGATATCGATTTAATTACCGCCATTGCCGTAGCTTTTGGGCGTAACCCCCTGAATATGGCCGCCCTGGGCAATGACATTAATAGCTATTCTAAAGGCCGTTTTATCCTGGGCATGGGCTCGCAAATTAAAGCCCATATTGAAAAACGCTTTTCTATGCCCTGGGGTAAGCCAGCCGCACGCATGCGCGAAATGATCATGGCCATGCAAGCGATCTGGGCTAACTGGTATGACGGAGAGCCACTGAATTTTCGGGGTGAGTTTTATAACCACACCTTGATGACCCCCATGTTCACACCAACGCTTAGCGAATACGGCCCACCCCGAGTGTTTATCGCCGCTGTTGGCCCGATGATGACCGAGGTCGCGGCTGATCTTTGTGAAGGCATGTTGGTTCATCCTCTTACCACGGTAGATTATTTGCGTAATCACACCTTGCCTATTATCGAAAAAGGTCTGGCAAAGCGCGGCCTTAGTAGAAGTGATTTTGAATTGTCCTACCCGGTATTTGTGGTCTCGGGCCAGAACGAAGATGAGTTCAGCAAGAATCATCAAGCCATACGTCAGCGCATTGCTTTTTATGGCTCTACCCCAGCTTACAAGCGCGTGCTCGAATCCCACGGCTGGGAGACCCTGCAACCAGAGTTAAACCAGATGTCCAAGCGCGGTGAATGGGTCGCCATGGGTGATTTAATCACCGATGAAATGCTTAACAGTTTTGCCGTGGTGGGTGAGCCGGACAAAATTGTACCCATGATTAAAGAGCGTTATACCGGATTGGTGGATCGCATCAGCATCAACTTCACCTTCGCCCCGGTAGAGCAGCGACCCGCTCTAATTAAAGAACTGGCATCTTAGGTCGAGAAAAATCCTTTAAAATGGTTAGTAAATTCAGCACAACAAGCGCAGAGGAATTGACATGATTGTTGAACAGGTATGGACCGGCAATGACTACCGCAACTTTAATTATCTGGTGGTTTGCCCAGAAAACGGTGAGGCCCTGGCCATAGACCCCCTGGCCCATAAAATGTGTCTGGATGTATGCAAGAAAAATGGCTGGGAGATTACGCAGGTCTTAAACACCCACGAGCATTTTGATCACACCGGCGGTAATCAGGCGATTGTCGATGCTACCGGCGCGAAAGTACTGGCCCATAAAAATGCGGGTAGCAGCATCGAAGGCATGGATCGCGGGCTGTCAGCAGGTGATGTTATTAAAGTAGGGCGCAGTGTCGAATTGCTGGCACTGGATACCCCTGGCCACACCATGTGCCATATTTGCTTGCTCTCTAAAACTGATCAACCGGGTTTATTCAGTGGCGATACGCTATTTAATGCCGGTGCGGGCAATTGTCACGGTGGCGGTCATCCGGTGGAACTCTATGAAACTTTCGTCAAGCAACTGGCTGAATTAGGCGAGGACACGCTGATTTATCCGGGCCACGATTACCTGAATAACAATCTAGAATTCACGCTGGATCGCGAACCTGATAATACGGCAGCGAAGGCACTTCTGGAGCAAACTAAAAATCAGAATCCCGCTGATGCACTGGTCACCACCCTGGGTCAGGAAAAAGACATCAACACGTTTTTCCGCCTGCAAAGCCCCATGGTGATTGCCAGATTGCGAGAGTCGTTCCCTGATTTACCTGACAATCCCGATGCCGAAACTGTATTTGTGAAGCTCAGAGAATTGCGTAATAGCTGGTAGTGCACGTTGGTAATCGATAACTAATCCAGAAATTCGGGTTAGATTCGTTATTGTTAGAGCTAAAGCATGGCTGACAAGGTATGGCTAACAAATGATGGTTGATAAGGTATGACTGATAAAGCAAATGCCGAGATGGCGAAATTCTGGAACGGCGAGGGAGGCCAAAAGTGGGTGGGTCGTGAAGACCGCCTCGAAGCCAGCCTTCAACCCTTCGGCCAGTGCGCTATCGATGCCGCAATGATCTCGGGCGATGAACGGGGTCTGGATATCGGTTTTGGTTGTGGAGAGACCACTATCCAGCTCGCAGCAGAGCTTGGGCCTGGCGGCCATGTGCATGGTCTGGATATTTCTACCACCATGGTCGAGGCCGCTCAGAATAGAGCCAAAAGAAGCGCGGTAAAAAACATCTCTTTTGAATGTGCTGATGCACAAACCTCTGCGCTGCCAGAAAATCACTACGATTTCGTTTTTTCCCGTTTTGGCGTGATGTTTTTCGATGATCCGGTGACGGCATTCAAAAACATCTACCGCAGCCTGAAACCCGGTGGGCGGCTGGTCTTTATGTGCTGGGCCGGGCGAGACGATAATGCCTGGGTGCGCCTGCCATTGGAGGTGGTAGCAAACTATATATCCGTACCGGCTCTACCTCCATCAGGCACACCGGGGCCGTTTTCCCTTAGCGACGAGACTAGAGTAAAAAGCATTCTTAATGAGGCGGGCTTTTGCGACGTTGCGGTTGAGCCCTTTCAAACCCCCTTTGTCCTCGGAGCGGACGTGGATGAGGCGGTAAGCTATTTGATGGAGCTTTCACCCACCGGCGGTGCCATCAGGCTGGCTGACCCTGATGGAGATGTGCGAGCCAGTATTGCTGACGAACTAGCCGCTTTGCTGGATTCGCATAACAGCGAATCGGGAATCACGATGGATGCTTCTGGATTGCTGGTCACCGCTCGCAAGGTGTGAGGCTTAATTATTGCGTGCTGGCTTGATTGAGCCTGTTAACTAAGTGCTTCGGCGACAAGACGCAGTGACTCTGTTTGTTTATCCCCTGTTATTTGCTGCAGGGGTGTGACGACCAAATGTGTAAGCCCTAAGCGCCGCTGGTATTCCTCAATTTTTTGCCTGACGAAAGCCTGGTTACCAATCAGCATCCAGTCATCTAATTCTGCGTGCTGGGCCCGCCATTGACTACCTTGATCGCCTTTGCTCAATTGTTTTCTCAGCGCCTGGATAGTTGCGTTGTCTTCACTGACAAAGATCCTGCGCATAATCGGCCGTGTCGGCGGGATGGTCTGCCCAGCACTTTCACAGGTATCGCTGTGCAGCGCGAAATTTCTGATCAAATCATCAAGCGTTTCAAGCGGCGAAGCAAAATAGGGTAGTCCAAGCCTGCCAGCCTGAGCTAGAGCTTTTGGGCCAAATGCCGCTATCCAGATCTCTGGGTGGGGCTTTTGTAAGGGCAGGGGGTGCAGTACTACGCCCGCATGGGGATCACTGTCTTTGCTAAGACTGTTATTGCTACTGTTATTATTAACACGCGCACCAGACCAGGCAGTGATCATTTGTTGTAGGTTACGCTCAAACAATTCACGTTTTTGGGCGGGCAGTACGTCAAAGGCATTCAACATCGTTGCGCCAACACCGCGACCAATGCCCAGCAACACGCGACCCCCACAGAGCTGATCCAGCACAGCGACCTGTTCCGCTGCCTGCAAAGGGTGGCGTAAGGGCAGTAAATAAGAAGTCGTCGCCAGTTTGATGGTATTGGTGGCACCGGCGACGCTGGCCAGCAGCATCAAGGGATCAGGAATGGCATCTTCATTAAAGTGGTTTTCTGGCAGCCAGAAGGACTTATAGCCCAGTTGCTCGCCAAATACTGCCTGCTCAATGAGTGATTGAGCAGAGCGATCACTAGACCAGGGCGTCAAGCCTAAATGTATCATTTAACTTGCTCGCCAACTGCTATACCCAGAGGGCGTCATCAACAGCAGGGTGGCTGGTTCTCTGAGCGCAGAGGTATTTTGATACTGGGGGTATTTTTTCTCCAGGGCCGCAATCGCTTGGGCGGTATCGATTTTCGTTGCATCGCTCGCTGTCTTCAAATCGATGACCTTTATTTTGACATCAACGCGTAGCCACCACAGCTGCGACCAATCGTCCTGGTACTCATCGAGCAATAAAGACCCCACAGGCCTGGCGAGCGCATTTTTTACCCGTACTAATTGAGCCTGCCTTTTTGGCTTGCCATCCACCGGCGACCAGATCTTTCTCCCGTGCCAGACGAAAACTACAGGCGCCTGGTGAGGTGAGGCATCAGGATTGATTGTGGCGAGGCGGGCGACTGGCCAGTGATTGAGTTTTAGCTCTATGGTTTCACTTGATAATTCCAGGTTTACCTCTTAATGGGTAGTGACAGCGTTTTAAATGAGTCTTAACGGGTGGAAGTAGCGGTTGATTTTTATTTATGAGCCATTTTATTGCCTAATCTGAAAACTACTGACCAGGTGCTGGGCTTGACCTTTTATTTCGGGCGCTTCAAGACGATGGGAGGAGTCAAATTTTAATTCAACGATAGTATCCCTGCTGTAATTAAAGGTTAATAAACAATGATCTATTACCTTGATTGGGTTTGCTGAATCAGTATCCGTACAGCGAAGCTGGTCGTCAGCGTTTTCTGGGTCCGGCGCGTCATAGTCATAATAAGAATTATGTTGGACCCCAAGGTGACCATTGCTATTCGAGCGACTCTCTGCGCCACTCAGCGTTATGCGGACAATTTCTGGTGATGCAACCGCAAGAAATTGTTCAATGGTTTCCAAACTGATGGGCTCGAAATTAACGATGCTTACTTTTAGGCGGACTGTTGTCGGGGATTTATTGCAATCTCGGCTATCAATGAAGTAGGTGCAGGGGATAGTAAATAACCAGCCGCCAATGACTGCCGATACCGGTCGGGGATCAAAAGTGTGTACCAAGCCAAAGCCCATGCCAGGATAGCGTTCCGCAGCCAACTGGTCTTCCGGCGATAGTTCTTTGGCCGGTGTTTCGTTATACATTCGGGCGGCGTAATAGAGTTTACGCAAGCGTTCGCTTTGGATATTGTCATCACCCTCTGGCACAAAACCGCAAGTTACCAGCACCCACTGGGTACCCGAGGCTAATACTTCAAAGACCTGCTGCCGATAGCTGAAATAGCTCACTAAACCAGCCACGACCAGTAACATCGCAAAGATCCATTGGCCGCGCTTATTGTGGTGAACAGTATCCATTGCCGTATTATAACCT
>JAHRWI010000008.1 GCA_019090225.1 Porticoccaceae bacterium | reverse complement strand
CGGTTGCCTCGGTGGGGAATCTTCGAGTCTTGTGCTCGCTCGCTACCGCGTTTAATGCTTATTACCTGGTTCATGTTAGCCCTGTATTGCGCTATGAATTCGTTGCTCTGCTGGTCTATTGGCTATCTTAGGCAATGAAATATAGCTTCCCAAGGCTCTTGTTAAAGCAGACCTATAATTTATACCAAGATATAAACGCTTAGTCCAATAATTATTCCTTTTTTTCGGACAGAATATGTAGCCCTTTTAGGAGATTAAGTGCTTCATATAACTGATTATCGGTGGTCACAGGTTCGGATTGGTGCAGACTTTGCTTGTCAGCTGGCTGAGTTTGACTGCTGAGGTGCTTGTCGAGATTTGCCTCGCGCATTTCGAAATTACTTTCAATAGTACGAATTTCAGCCCTTTCTACGAGAATGTCCGGGATGATGCTGAGCGCCTGAATAGACCGACCATTAGGTGTGAAATATCTGGCGGTGGTGAGCTTTATAGCGCGACCATCTTCCAGAGGTAGTACGGTTTGAACAGAGCCCTTGCCAAAGCTGTCTGTGCCCATAACGATGCCACGGCGATGATCCTGAATGGCACCAGCGACTATTTCTGAAGCTGAAGCCGTACCGCCGTTAATCAAAACCACCAATGGTGTGCCGTTGAGCATGTCACCCGGCGTTGCGGAAAACTGCTGCCTGGATGTTGGGCTTCTGCCTTCGGTATAAACAATTAAGCCTTTGTCGATAAAGGCATCCGCTACTTCAACAGAGGCAGAAAGCAGGCCTCCAGGATTGTTGCGAAGATCCAGAACCAGACCTTTGAGGGGCTCGTTTTCCGATATTAATTGCTTCAGGCTTTTGTTAAGTTCGCTGCCCGTTTGAGCTTGAAATTGTGCGATACGAATATAAGCAAAGCCTGGCTCCAGGAGCCGGTGGCGGACGCTTTTAACAACAATCTGATCCCTGATGAGGGTGATATTAATGGGACCCTCGCTATCTTCTCTGGCGATAGTCAGGGCTAGGCTAGTGCCTTTTTTACCGCGCATAATGCCGATGGCATCTTCCAGGCTCATACCTTGTACGGCATGTTCATTTAACTTGATAATCAAGTCGCCAGGCATAATCCCAGCTCGGGAAGCCGGGGTGTCGTCAATGGGGGAAATGACTTTCACATACCCGCCCTCCATGCTGACCTCGATGCCAATGCCACCAAATTCGCCAGTGGTTTGTTGCTGCATCTCATCAAACGACTCCGCCTTCAGGAACGAGGAGTGGGGGTCGAGTTCTGCGAGTAGACCAATGATGGCATTTTCCAACAAGGTCTTGTCGTCAATCTCCTCCACGTAGGAAGATCGTATTTGTTCAAAAACCTGAGCAAAAAGCTGTAACTCTGCCAGAGGCAGGCGAGCACTTGGGTCTGGATCTTCGGGTTTTTCAGGTTCAGCGGCACTTGCGTTGACGGCTATTGCCAGGCTTGCGCAGCATAAAAAGCGCGTTATCAAAGTCATCATGTTCCCGTTTCTTGAAAAAGGGTTTAGATCGAGGTGTGCGGTTCGAGTCGATGCGAGTATTGGCATTTATTTAAGCTCCTGGTTTCAGCCAGCGTTTTGGATCAACCGCTTTGCCTCGGTGTCGTATTTCAAAATAAAGGGCGCTACGTTCGAGGCCGCCGGTATTACCGACCTGGGCAATGCCCTCGCTACTTGCCACCCAGTCGCCAGTCTCTTTGAGCAAGATTTGGTTGTGGGCGTAGAGGCTAAGATACCCCTCGCCATGATCAACAATCAACAGTAAGCCCTGGCCTCGTAAATAATCTGAGAATACTACACGACCGTAATGAATGGCTTTAACAGAGCTGGACTGTTTGGCCTCGACTAGCCAGCCCGACCATTTAAGCCGGCCGTTGCGTGTGCTGCCATAACTGTGACGGATTCGACCGCGCACCGGCCAGGGCAGCTTTCCCCGCTGCTTCACGAACGGCGTTTCATTAGGAATAGACAGTTGCTGTATCTGTTGTTCCAGTTTGGCAATAATTTTTTCCAGTTGACCTCGTTCTAACTGAAGCTTTTTGAGGCGGCTTTGATCATTGTTAAAGCGCTGATTAATGGTCGATAACAGGGTTTTTCGCGTCACTAATTGTTCGGCGAGTTGTTTGGCTGAATTGCTAGCCTGGGCCTGGTTAGCTGCGAGTGTTTCCTGCTTTTCTAGCAAACTGACTTCGATAACGGTAATTTCATCGAGGGTGTTTTTATAGCCGATTAATATTTGTTTTCGTGCATCCACCATGTAGTCGTAATATTTCAGCATGCGGCTGATGTGATCCGGGTTTTCAAGATTAAAAAGCAGCTTCAGTGGCTCACTTTGGCCCAGTCTATAGGCCGCACTTAGCTCTTTACTGACTATGTCCGCCTGACCTTGTTTCTTTAATTGTAGCTGTTCCTCGCGCTGGGCAAGAGCGGAGAGTTCGGCGTTAAGGGACCTGATTTGCCGATTGAGTTTTTGTAAGACTCGTTGGGTGTCAGTTGCTTTCAGTTCGGTTCGGCGTAGCTCCGAACTAAGGCTGCTGCGTTTGTCATCATTTTTACGGAGTTGCTTTTGCAGCTCGGCAATTTCATGTTTGAGTGTCTTAAGCTTTTTAGAATCTTTAGTATCAGTCGCCGCGATGCCAGAACCGCTAAAGCTAATCCCAGTGATACCAAGGAGGGCTATGGTAGCCAGAACCACGATCTGTGATGTCACTCGGTAAGGCAATGTCATAGCCGTTGGCCAGATTTATGTCTGGGTGTTGGACTAGCCACAGGTTCAGCTACCAGGCCACGGATTAGCTTGAAGTCAGTAGTGATTGGCCGGTCATCTCGTCGGGCGGAGCCAAATCCATAAGGGCGAGCATGGTGGGGGCTATATCTGCCAGGCTGCCATTATCTCTTAACTTGATATTTCGAGGGCCAAGGTAAACCAATGGCACGGGATCTGTGGTGTGTGAAGTCAGGGCCTGTCCGGTATTTTGGTCTTTCATATTTTCGACATTGCCGTGGTCGGCACTAATCAAACATTGGCCACCCACTTCTTTGAGTGCTGTGATGATTTTCCCGAGGCATTGATCGAGGGCTTCGACGGCTTTAACTGCGGCATCAAAAACGCCGGTGTGGCCAACCATATCGCCATTGGCAAAATTACAGATGATGGCATCGTAAGCGCCACTTTTGATCGCTTTTAGCAATTCTTCTGTCACTAGTTCGGCGTTCATTTCCGGTTGCAGGTCGTAGGTGGCAACGTCAGGAGAAGGAATCAGAATTCTGTCCTCACTTTCAAATGTAGATTCGCGTCCGGCGCTAAAGAAAAATGTCACATGAGCATATTTTTCGGTTTCAGCAATACGCAGTTGGGTTTTACCGAGACTGGCAATATATTCGCCAAAAGAATTTGATGTTATTTGTGGGCCGAAGGCGCAAGCGGCTTTTAGCTTGTCAGCGTATTCGGTGGTCATAACAAAATCGGCTAATTTTGGACGCCTGGCCTGGGGGAATTCGTTAAAACCGTCTTCGACAAAGGCGCGGGTGATCTGGCGGGCTCGGTCTGGGCGAAAGTTCATAAAAATCATCGCATCGCCATCATTGACTATGCCTGGCGATGAACCTTCGCTTTGGATGATGGTTGCAGGTACAAACTCATCATTTTCATCTCGTGCGTAAGCGTCTTCCAGAGCGTGTGTTGCGCTCCTGGCCTGGTGGTCTGCCTGGCCATCGACAATGGCCTGCCAGGCGAGCTGAGTTCTATCCCAACGGTTGTCTCTATCCATGGCGTAGTAGCGCCCGCAAACAGTCGCTATTCGGCCTGTGCCGAGGTCGGCAAATTTTTTCTCAATTCGTTCAATGGACGGCTGGGCGCTGCGCGGTGGCGTATCGCGGCCATCGAGAAAAGCGTGCAAGAAAAGTTTTTTGGCACCCTTTTTCACGGCCAGTTCCAGGGCTGCGAGAATATGATCTTCGTGGCTGTGCACACCTCCGGGTGAAAGCAAGCCCATGATGTGCACGGCTTTATCTGCGGCCACTGCTTTTTCAATGGCCTGAGTGTAGGCGGGATTATTGTCGAAGTTACCGTCTGCGATAGCGGCATTGATGCGGGTGAAGTTCTGGTAGATAACGCGGCCAGCACCGATGGTCATATGACCGACTTCGGAATTGCCCATCTGACCTTCCAGCAAGCCGACCCGTGTGCCCGAGCAATGCACCAGGGTTTTGGCCTGCGTTTCCCAGAGTTGATCCCACACTGGCGTGGTGG
>JAHRWI010000074.1 GCA_019090225.1 Porticoccaceae bacterium | reverse complement strand
CTGGAAAAAATGCCCAGTGAGTACTTCCTGAACAATATCTATCTCACTTTCCAGGATGACTGGACAGCCTTTAAATACCGTGATGACATGAACCCTCAGCGCCTGATGTGGGCGAACGACTTCCCGCACAGCGATTCCACCTGGCCCTGGTCTCAGGAAATGCTGGCCGAACATACTCAGGATTTAAGCCAGAAAGAAAAAGACTGGATTCTTCATGACAACGTGGCGGAGTGTTACAACCTTTCCATCTGATATTTGGGCGGTCGATGTGAAAGAACGCCCACAGTAGCAGCGACATTAGCATTAGCAATCCTGACGCCCGGTTCGAACTTTCGAGCCGGGCGTTTTACGTATTCGTCTCAGATTTACTGCTTATCAAGCGCTTACTTCGCAAGTGTTTCTCAACAACGTAACATCAACGCATCGCCAATTTAACAAGGGTAATAAATGCCATGGAATATTTGACCGTCGCCGAAGCCAGACAAATGTCGGCGCTACGCCTGGCGCTCTCTGTCGGTGGCCCCTTCGCCTACGGCCAGGCTGTGAAGAGCATCCTGGAAATCAAGGGCATCCCCTACCTTGCGGTTGCCCAACTACCCGGCCAAAGCAACGACGAGCTGTTTGACTGGACTGGCTTTCGTAACGCACCCGTGGCCATCTATGAAGATGAATCACCTAAAGGAGACTGGACAAAAATACTCTATCTCGCCGAACGCCTGGAGCCCCTGCCCCGTCTCATCCCCAAAGATTCAGGTGATCGCGCGTTGATGTTTGGCCTTGGGCACAAAATATGTTCTGAAGACAGTTTCGCCTGGTCCTGCCGGTTGATACTTATTCAGTCCATGTTGACAGCACCCGCTAACACCTGCCAGGCGACTCGGCCAGGTGTTAGCGGAAAGATATGGCTACTCCGATGCAGCAGCATTTGACGCGCCGTCACGGGTGACAGAAATCCTTGCCATTTTGGCCTGGCAACTGGAGATGCAGCGCGATAACGGCGATAACTATTTTGTAGGCAAGGAATTAAGCGCGGTAGATATCTACTGGGCAACCGTTGCCCTGATGATTGCACCGCTACCGGAGAAAGTGTGTCCCATCGATGCCGACACCCGTGCCTCTTTCGAGGGTCTTGGCCGAATTGTCGAAGCTGAGCAGTACCCAATACTCATTGAACACCGCGATATGATCTACCGACGCCATTTAAAGCTCCCCCTGGATTTCTAGTGGCCGGTAACATCTCAACAAAAGTGCTGTGCAAAACTTGATTTTCAGACAAACTCTAACACCACATAGCGCAATGCCCATATCAACCAAACTCTGGGGAGCCCAATGGCTGAACAAGTAAACACACCCACCACGACTCCCGTCGCTAACGAAACGACTGAAATAGAAGCCCTGGCAGATCATCTGCCAAGTATCGCTGACTGGCTGCCGGAACCATGGCTACCTTTTTGGGAGCTGGTGGCCGACTATCCTTTCATCGGCGGACTTATCGTAGCCTTCGTGTCGCTGGTATTGGCGCTGATCGTACGAGTCGTGGTGTTTCGCGCGCTGGCGCGCCTGAGCGGGATCACCCGTGCGTTGATCGATGACCAACTGATAGAACATCTCCGCAGGCCCGTTTTCACCACGGTGCTCTATTTTGGCTTTACCCTGGCCATAAACACCGCTCAACTACCTGTCGGTTCCCGCGTAATTATCAACATCCTCCTGTCGGTGATCGTCGCCAGCTGGATGCGGGCTGCACTGCGTATCTCCTCATCGCTGATACATACCCTAGGGGGTGAAGAGCGCTTCAGTCTTGTTGAATCACGCACCGTACCCTTATTCGATCTAACGGCGAAGCTACTCACCATTCTGGTCGGCAGTTATGTGCTGCTATTAATCTGGGGAGTAAACCCAGTTGGCTGGTTGGCCTCTGCAGGCATCGTCGGTATCGCCGTGGGCTTTGCCGCGAAAGATACCCTCGCTAACTTATTCTCTGGTTTCTTTATCGTCGCTGATGCGCCCTACAAAATCGGCGATTACATCAATCTTGATACCGGCGAGCGGGGCAAGGTGACGGCTATTGGCCTGCGTAGTACCCGCCTGCTTACCCGCGACGACGTTGAGGTGACTATCCCCAACGGCGTGATAGCTAACGCCAAAATCGTCAACGAGAGTGCTGGCCCGCACTTAAAAATACGCAATCGTATTCCAGTAGGCGTGGCCTACGGCTCGGATGTGGATCAAGTTTGTGCAATTTTACTGGAGCTTGGCCAGGCTCACGAAGAGGTATGCACCAGTCCCGCCCCCCGTGTGCGAATGCGTGGCTTTGGGGCATCGAGTCTCGATTTTGAGCTACTGGTCTGGATAGAACATCCCGAGTACCGGGGTCGCCTGGCCCACGAACTCTATATGAGTATTTATAAGCGCCTGGCCGAAGAAGACATTGAAATCCCCTATAACAAGCACGATATATTTATCAAGGAAATGCCGAGCGATACCAAGCGTAGCGAAGACGGTAATGCTTGAGAAAGCTTTAAATAAAACCGCTCAAAATAATGATTCTCCCAACTTCAAAAGAATCTATTCGAGCCATATCGCTGTCGCAGGGGCTAGGCGCGGGAACCAACTGTAGCTTCATAGACTAATGATTAATCAACGCCCAGCAGTGACCAACAAACAGCTAGCCGTCTCAGCGCTTTAATAATTTATACAATTCGCCATATTGCTGAGTGAGTGGATGCGTCGGCGCAAGGTGTATCAGGGGCCGAAAGTTCTCGTGGGATTCGCGCATCTTGACTGAGCTAGACAAATACACCGGTAACACCGGTTGCCCATCAGCAATGATTTCTTCAACAATCTGATTCGGCAGCTTGGCCCGAGCCTGAAACTGGTTAACGATAATGCCCTCCACTTTCAGCGACTCGTTGTGATCTTCACGAATCTCATCAATGACATCCTGGAGCATGTATAGGGAATTACGGGCGAAGGCATCGCAGTCAAAGGGAATCAAACAGCTATCGACGCTAATCAAAGCTGAAAGCGTAAAGAAATTTAATGCCGGTGCCGTATCGATAAATATCCAGTCAAACTGATCTTCCAGTTTATTGAGCAAATCCCTTAATTTATAGATCTTGTGCTTGCTCTCCAGCTTCGACTGGAGATCTGATAACTCCGGGCTTGCGGGAATGACAGAGAGGTTTTCAAAATCGGTAGCATGAACAAAATCCATGGGATCGTTCTTGGTCATCCGAGCATTAAGGCATTGCTTAAAATAGTCAGCGGCATCCGGTAAGGCCTCTTCGAAGGCATCACCGAGCAGGTAGTGACTACTATTCCCCTGAGCATCCAGATCAACCACCAGGGTACGCAAACCGTCGTTTGCAGCGATGGCTGCGAGGTTACAGGTAATACTCGATTTGCCTACACCACCTTTCTGATTAAAAACAACTCGTCTCACAGACTACCCTCTTTTAATTTCATGCCTTCGTCAACAAGCTCTCTTTGGTTTATCCATTATTTTTTTATTTAATATATTCCCGGCAACTAAGTTATGTAGCGGCATCACCCCAACCCTGGGCCAGTGGCACCCAATGATAAAGCTCGAAATCGCGATGGGCAAACTTCCACTCCCCAGCCACCCGGCGATAACTGTCATTGTAATGACCACAGGCAGTGAACGCCTGACCCTTATCAACCAGACGAATCTCTACCGCACAGTTGCCGGTCGCGGTATCACCATCAACTTTAATGACGTGGCTTTGAATAAAGGGCTTGGGACCCACTTCTTCAATTTTACTGGTATACAGCTCCGTCAATTGCGCCCGCCCTTCAAAATGCAGATCCGGCGGCATATTAAATATGCCATCTTCGGTAAACATATCGATCAGAGCCTCTGAATCCTGAGCCACTACGGCGTAACAATATTTAGCAGTCAGTTCGCGGATTTCATCTTTGTCTTCCAGTATCTGGATGCGTTCTTCTAGTGAAGCCATGGCTATTACCCCGGTATTAGTTAGTTATTATGTGGTTTTTTATCGTCTGATTTAGTGAACAAGTTTAGTGAGCAAGTGCTTTTAGAGAACAAGCACCTTTAGCGAGTCAGCACGGTCAAGGTCGTCACTGCAGTATCGTCCTCGATCCAGCCACCGCCATTTTGGGCCAGCGCTACTTTGGCACCTTCAACCTGCCTGGTGCCACAGCGCCCACGCAGTTGATCCGCCAGCTCTACAATTTGTGCACAACCGGTAGCACCCACGGGATGCCCTTTGGCAACCAAACCACCGCTGGTATTAACCGGCACCTTGCCACCCAGGTCAGTCTGGCCTTCACGTATCATTCTTACGCCTTCGCCCTTGCCACACAAACCCAGCTCTTCTATGTACATTAGCTCTGCTGGTGAAGCGGCATCGTGTAGCTCTACGACATCTATATCTTCCGGCCCTATGCCCGCCGCGTTATAGGCTTTCTCACTGGCCCGGTCGTTACAATTTGGGCCACCCGGCATGCCGGACACCAGGGTGATAGTTTCCGCCACGACTGCATCACAACCGTGCTTTTTGACGAAATCTTCCGAGGTAAAAACCAACACTGCGGCACCGTCACCAATGGGTGAACACATGGCTAGCTTTAAAGGATCAATAATATCTCGGCTGGCTAATATATCTTCTACCGACAGGGCTGTTTGAAATTGTGCTTTAGGGTTGAGTGAACCAAATTTGTGGGATTTAGCCGCCACCCGGGCAAAATCCTCTATGGTCGCGCCTGCTTCTGCCATATATTTACGCGCCTTACCGGCGTATATATCCATAAAGCCCGAACGACCCGGCGCACTGCCCGCTTCCAGGGGATCATCCGAACCCGTTTCTGCTTTAATCTCCTCCAAATCCATGGCCGCAATCAATGCCTTGAAGGGTACCGACTTATCCTTGTTGGTCATTTTCTCTGCACCAATGGCCAGAGCCACCTCGCATTGACCCGAGGCCACCGACAACCAGGCCAGGTGCGCGGCCGTTGAGGAAGATGCACAGGCGTTTTCGACGTTTATAATCGGCTTGCCCATCAAACCTGAGTCACGCAGTGCGACCTGCCCTGGGATCATCTCCTGCCCTGTTAACAAACCCGCGGCGGCATTGCCAAAGAAGATCGTATCGACGTGATCAGTGCTTGCGTTGGCATCAGTCAGCGCCTGCGTCAATGCATCATTAGTAAGACTACGGATGGTGGCATCCATATGCTTGCCGAAGTGAGTCATCCCGGTACCCGATATCATGACTTTTCTCATTATTTATCTCCTGCTTAAGTAATTACCAAGGCCGAATTCATGTTTGATTATGGCCTACGGTAGAGCCAAGTCCAGCACCATCGCTGACTCATTTCCATTGATCCATCACACCATCAAACGCCTTGAGCCAGCGGTGATTGAGTGCCGAGGCAAGCTAGCACTCGTATCAAACATTCGAGTCATATATTCAGTCTATCCCAATCGTCGTTGGCCCCTTCGTTGTCAGCCCAGTGATTCCATCGTCAAAACCCGCCTGATTTCAGGTAGTTGACGTTCGACACTGGCCCGCCCTTCAGCGATGGCCTCATCTGCCCTGAAGAATTCCAGCAAACCAATATCTACCAGATCTGGCGTAATGACGATATCCGGGGGGTCACCCGCCATGCGGCTACGGGTAATTCTGTCCTGGACAATATTGATAGAACTAGCGACCGCTTCAAACAGTCCCGGCGCGGAATTACCATTACCGTTATCAACGAGG
>JAHRWI010000073.1 GCA_019090225.1 Porticoccaceae bacterium | reverse complement strand
TCGAAAGGTGCGCGCAGCACCTGATAGGTGGTTCCCCAGCCCGCTGAGAATTTTTCACGAAAGTCAAAATCAGAGTATTTGTCGCGGCGCACAAAAGCGGCACCGTGTTTAAATTGAAAATGGCAGCTACTCGCGGCGGCGTGTACTGCGTCGAGCAAATTGGCTTCTGCTAAAAACTCCATACATTGGGGCAGCAGGCTTTCACCGATCGAAAAACGAGGGAAGTGATCTCGTTCAATCATATGTACGCGATGGCCTTTTGCGTGCAACAGGGCCGCAGCCACACAACCGGCTGGCCCGGCACCGATGATAACGACGTCATAATCCATTTTGCCTCCACTCATGCGGGCTTGCTGTCTTCTGTCCGGCCCTGATTTTGTTGATCATGAGCCTTAATAAAGCAAGGTGCTAATAGCCACACACAGATGATACCCAAAAGTACTGTGACACCAAAATAATGTAGCACCGGCGTTGAGCTTAGAGCTAACAAACCAAAGGCTAACAGAGTGGTCAGCGATGACAGCGTCACAGCCAGCCAGGTATAGGGGCTGCTGTTGCCCGCTCGTGAATCGTCCTGTAAAAAAATACTGGCATCGAGACCAATACCTAACACCAATAACAGGGCCAGACTGTGGAAAATCGTAATTGTGGAACCGGTGATTTGTAACAGGCTCATTACCAGCAAGCTAGCCAGAGCAGGGGCCGCGAGTACTCGCCACGCATCGCGACCATAGCGCAATGTGGCAAGGACAAGTACCAGACCGTAGGCGAGTAGTAACCAGCGCAGCAACTGTTCTCGATAATTGCTTAACAAATTGGAAATATCGCTTACTCGATCAACAAATTCCACTCCATCAAGGGTGTTTGCCATTAGCGCTAATTTTTCGATGGCACTGGTATCTCTGATGCCAAACAGAGTGACGATCGAATAATAATTTCCTTTGAGTTCACCGATCCACAGGTGAGCGGCGAGTTCACAGATATCACTGTTCTGCCAATCTTTAAGCTGTAGTAGAGTTAGGGGTACATCTTGATAACTTTGCCGCGCCTGGGATTCCAGCGTTGGGAAATTTGCGCTGTTTACCAGCCGATGCAATTGACCCTCAGGTGCATAGACTTTGTCTTCTAGCAGTGCCCGATTATCGAGCTGCCGTTGTTGAGAGGGCAGATATTGGGAGGTGGCCATAAAGCCCGTGATTAGCCCTGTATCGATAGCCTGGGAGAGTTTTTCTGAATAAGACTCTTCAAGTTGCAGGAGGGCTTCTTCGCTATCTGCCTTCAGTACCAGGTATTGGGCTGGGCTGGCAGCTTGTAGTAAAGTTTGAACAGCAATGTCTTCTTCCAGAAGCTTGGGCGGAGATGTCTGTAGTAGACGAATATCGTCATTTGTTTTTATGTTGGCAACAACAGCAATTAAGCCAATGCTTAAAATGATCAGGACTATCTTTACCCACACCGAATCCACTTTTGGCCAACGGCTTTGCCACTGACGCAGCTGATTGATGAGTACAGGATTAAAACTGATTGGCTTTTGACCTTGTAACAAGGGCAACCAGCACAGCACGGTTAGCCAGGCGCCTATCAAACCGATAACCGAAAAAACTGCCATTTGACGGAGACCCGGAAACGGGGCCATACCTTGAGCGGTATAGGCTAGTACGCTGGATACCAGGCCCATGGTTAGGCTAGGCAGAATAATGGGTAATACAGGACGGCATAGACCCTTGCTGTCGGTATTTTCATGATTGTGTGCGCATAAAAAATGTAGGACATAATCAATGGCAACACCGACCAGACCCGCACCAAAGGCCAGGGTGATCAGATGTACTCTGTCGAATAAAACCAGGCTCAGTGTCAGCGCAATAAGGCAACCGATGACGAGGGGAACAAACGCCAAAGCGACTGTGCGGACGCGCTGAAAACAGATAAAAAGCAATAATAGAATACCCAGGGCAGAACCAAGACCGATGGTGGATATTTCGCCGATGGCCTGCTTAGCGCCGTGGGCGGCATGCAAAATTAGACCGGAGCTTAATAGCTGGCTTTCTGGTGGCAACGCGGTTTGAGCCTCAAGTAACGTCGCCATAACCTGCTGCTGATAAGCTATGTCATAAGGGTTTTCTGACAACTCGGCGGATATCAGCCGATAGTGCTGAGCGGCTTCAGAACGGGTCAACCAGCCATCTTCCAGAGCGAAGGGCAGCCTGGGCGTCACCGCCAAGCGCCACTGGAAAAATAGCTGTAGGGGATCTTCAATTAGCTGGGCACCGACCACAGATGCGAGGGGGCTGTACAGGCGGCCCAGGCTCTCTTTAACCAGGGATGGATCATCGGACTGTAAACGTCGGCGGCTTTCGGAGCTGAGTAATTGATAACGCTGATTCTGGTAGAACTGTTGCCATGAGTCCGTCGGCGAAGTGGTAATTTTTCCCTGTACTCGAGAAAACAGTTGGCTGTTTTTTAAGGTTTCAGTAAAGGCCTGTGCCGCGTCGGCGCTACGGGGTTTGTCACTGTCCTCAAGCAGAAACACCATTCGCCGATCTGTGGCGTTGGTGAGATGTTTGGTCGCCAGGGACTGGGCTATGGAATGCTGACTCTCTGGCAATAGGGTCATGACACTGCTGTCAAATTGGTAACCCCGGCTCAGGGTCAGGTAAAGATAAATTACACAAGCGAGTACTACCATCGTCCACAACGAGAACAGGCATTTTGCGTTTTGATGGCTGGGTGTTGAGGGCATTGTTTCTTATGCTTATTGTTTCAATATGGCTGTAATAATGGCCGTAATAAATTGGCGTTAAAAATCAGAGTATCGTAAATGCCAATTCGGTACGCTCATTGGCGGATTCAAACATAATTAGTTTTTCGAGCTGGTTTTCGCCTTCGAGAGTAATGCGCTCAATCATCTCTTTGAGCACCTGATCCCTGGGTGTCAGAGTTAATGTCCAGCGCTTGTTTTTGTTAGCATTATTGTTCTCAGTTACTTGCTCATTGCTGTGGTCATCGATCTGCTCGTCCATTCGGGTATGAATAGCCCCATCAATAAAAAAATAACGTTCCAATGATGGCCAGTCAAAGGATAAAGCCGCCTGTATAACCTGCCCGATAATAACGACTCCGGGCTGGTCATTGCTTATCTGCCAAACCTCCTGGCCATTTTGATTTTGACGTATGCCTTCGTCGTCAAAGACCATGCGACTTGCTAGTGGCTCAATTACCAACCATTCGAGGCCGGACTTTTTATCCATATGGAAACGGCCGCTGGAGAGTAGAGCCTGGGGAAGTACGGCGATAAATTTACGTTGTTCAAATAGCCCTGCGATACTTTCTCCAATCTCAACCTGAGCGGTGATGGCGTCTAATAAAGCGCCTTGCTCTGAGGTGTCGGCCCTGGTGTCTGGAATAGCACTCAGAGATATGGCCAAAACCATAAAGCCGATCAGGTGTGAAAACCTGAACGTGAGTAAGTTAGTGCGGAAATTCACGTTTGCACACCCAGTTTTTCAAACAGAATGGCGGGTGATTCGAGACACATTTCTTCGCTGCTCATATCTACGGCTACCTGGATGGTATAGCCTCGGGTCAGACGTTTTGATGTCAGGCTGTCGCGGATTTCGTAATCGATTTTTAGGCGGTTTTCCCATTCACTGATCGCTGCTTTTACGGTCACTTTCTGGTTGAAAACAGTCGGCCCGGGATAGCGGATGCGGAGATCGATGACCGGCCAGGCATAGCCTGAGTCTTTCATTTGCAAGTAGTTGTAATCTATTTTGTCAAAGAGCACACAGCGGGCCAATTCAAAATATTTGACATAGTGGCCGTGCCAGGTAATGGCCATCATGTCGACATCATGAAAAGGAATAGTGAGTTCGACCTCAGCTTCATGCATCGCCAGTCTCCGGGTAGAGAACCCATATCTGATCCTGAATGGCCTTAACGATGGCATGTAATTCAATGTCCAGGGCACGATCCTCATTTAAAAATGGACTGATGTCTCGAACCGATTTGAACATGCTTAAAATGTCTGGGGTGAGTGTCTCGAAGGATAACTCTTTTTGTCTAATTCTGAGTTCAAGACCCTGGCAGGCACATAGTAAAGCAGCACTTGCGACCTGCTCAGTGAGTTGCAACACTCGTAAGCAGTCCCGTGCGGCGATGGTGCCCATGCTAACTTTGTCCTGGTTGTGGCACTCCGTTGAGCGGGAAAACACACTGGCAGGCATGGTTTGCTTGAGTGCTTCGGCAGTCCAGGCTGATGAGCCGATTTGCACGGCTTTGAAGCCATGATTAATGACACTCCGAGATCCTTCAGCCCCGGACAGATTAGCGGGCAGACCATGATTAAATTTGGTGTCGACCATCAATGCAATTTGTCGATCCAGCAAATCTGCGGTATTAGCGATGATGTTTTTAAGGGTGTCCATGACCAGGGCAATATGACCACCATAAAAGTGACCGCCGTGGAGCACATGTTCGCCCTCGCCATCGATAATAGGGTTGTCGTTGGCACTATTGAGTTCGTTCTCAATTAATTGTCTGGCCCAGGGTGCGGTGTCTTCCATGACCCCAATAACATGGGGCGCGCAGCGCAGGGAGTAGCGATCCTGCAAGCGTTTCGGGTTTCTGGGTGATTCCCCTACGGGTAGATCCTGACGCAACCAGCTAGAGACTTTTTGTAAGCCGGGGTGGGGTTTGACCTGGAATAAAATATCGTCAAAGTGGTGGGCATTACCGTCGGTCGCCAGTGTTGTTATTGCCGTAAGCCGCGTGGCTAATTTGGCGAGGTAATCAGCACGCTTATAGGCCATACAGGCCAGGCCAGTCATCACGGCCGTGCCATTCATAATCGCCAGGCCTTCTTTGGGTCGTAACACCAGTGCTTTGATCGCTAAGGTTTTAAATACTTCGTGAGTTTCTTTTATCTCGCCCTGGTAGAGGACTTTCCGTTCTCCACAAAGCACAGCGGCTACATAAGATAGTGGGGTGAGATCGCCACTGGCGCCCACTGATCCCTCCTCAGGAATCAGTGGCAGTATGTCGTGCTGTAATAACAGGGTGAGTTGTTCTAGGAGTGCATAGCTGACCCCGGAATAACCCCGGCACAGCGATGCCAGGCGTGTCGCCAATACTGCCCGAGTCATTTCCGGGCTCAGGTAGGCACCCATGCCGCAACCATGAAAGGTGTAGAGATGTTTGGGCAGTTCGCCAACCAGGTCTGGGGGAATGTTTACCGTGCAGGAATCACCATAACCGGTAGTGACGCCATAAATTGCACCATCTTCGATAAGTAAGCGGTCAAGAAATTCAGTGCCTTTGTCAATGCGTGCCCGGAACTCCGTGTTAGCACTAAGTTGCATATCGTCCTTGTTCAGGGCGATGGCAACGATACCCTCTATTTGCAGGGGTGAACCGTCAAAAGTGACCATATTAAGTGTTGTTTATCTCTAGTTTAGTGAATGGAAAAATTTTCAAAAACGGATGGTCGAGCTTAGGTGTGCTTTCTTTTCAAGGCCAGCTGCCTTTATTTCCAGGCCTTATTATAAATAAGGTTGGCGATTTCTATTAGCCTAGCACTGGGCTGAAGATTATTCAGAGTTTTCAGCTTGACGCCCCCAATAGTTATAAAAATTATTCCACTGCAAGGGAAAGCGGGTGGCGTAATGGCTGAGGCGATCAGCATATTTTTGTATCCATAGAGATACATCCGCGTCTCTGGTTTTTCGTGATAAACGTATTTGTTCGGCAAAAGCTTCAAAAAAGATTTGATAGCCTTTGCGGTCTCTCAGACAAAACATTAAATAAACCGGACACCTCAATACTGAGGCGAGAATATAAGGCCCCTGGGGAAACAGGGCCGGGCTGCCTAAAAAACCAGCGCTAGTTTGCCTGCCGCCGCCTATGGGCGTGCGATCCCCGGATGTGGCGATCACCTCTCCGGCATCGATCTTTTCCTGTAGCAGTATGGCTGTCGCGGGTGTGACTTCAGTCACTTGAATCAGGTTAAGTTGATTGTTGTTATCGATTTGTTTCATCAGGCGGTTAAATTTTTCAGCTTCTGTAGAGTGCACCAAAATATTCAATTTGACTGCGTGACTGGTGTTTAACAGGGCGCGGCATATTTCAAGGTTGCCGAGGTGGGAAACGATAACCAGTGCTCCGCTGCCCTTATCGACCAGCCCCAAAAAATCATCCCGCTGATGAAAGGCGACGTTGTCGTAGTTAAACGCACCGCTCCAGGCCGCTAATCTATCGAGTAAGTTGCGCGTGAATTGTAAGAAGTGTTTGAAACTCAAATAGCCTAAGTTGGAGTTTTCGGGAATGCCGCCACAGGCTTTGACTCGATTGAGGTAGTCTAAGGAGGCCTGGCGAGCAGCTTTTCTGGTCAGGAAAAAATACAGAACTACAGGGTAGGAGCACAGCTTTAAGGCCCACCAGCCGATCCAGCGGTGGACGAAGAACATAAACTTTAAGCCGAGCACGGCACCAGCTTCCTGCACTTGAGACCAATGTCTGGCCATTGCTATCTCTCCTTACTAGGCCGCTTATTCGTGGGTCCGACAGCAGGCCTGAAGCGGGTCAGTTTGCGCCTTGCAAATTTACGGGAGACTAAGCGTGGCAAACGCCGCAACATACCAAAAAACAGGGTGGCGTGCATTTTGCTGATAGCGAGGTTATCTCGCCAGGGCGAAAAATGGGAGATACCATCGGCAGGATAAGAGACCTGGGTGGGGAGGTTGACGACTTCGCCGCCACGCCAGACCCAGTGGACGGCGATTTCTGATTCGAATTCCATGCGATTGCCCATGGCTTGCTCATCAATCAGCGCCACAGTTTCCTTAAGTGGATAAACCCGAAAACCGCACATGGAGTCTTTCACTGCCAGAGACAGGGAGTTGATCCATACCCAAATATGGGTCAGGTAACGGGCATAGTAGCGATGTGC
>JAHRWI010000072.1 GCA_019090225.1 Porticoccaceae bacterium | reverse complement strand
TTATTGGCAGCATTCGCAGCGCAATCATCGACTGTCACACGTAAACATGTACGTATAGCTAAGGACGATAGTCAAGTTGACTCAAGTGCTCGTAAAACTATCAATCATTATTTTGGTGGACTTTCATTTGTAGCGATAGCCGGGTTTGTTGTTTGGGTTTATTACTCTAACGCAGTTGGTCGGGAGGATATTAAGCTCCACGAGTTGCAGCCTTCGATCAAAATGATTGAAGCGCCAATATTGTCAGAATTATCGCCGGAAATGAGGTCGATAATAAAAAAACAGGGACAGTCTGGCTTGACCGAAGCAGATATCGAGGTGGCAGTGAAAGAATCCACCGCTGAGGGTTTAACCTTAAAAGAAGAGCGTAATGAGATCGTCGGTAGTGGAACAAATGCTCTCGCGACTTTACTCTATGGTTTGGATAATGACCAAACTCCGTTGCTCAACGATCTAGTGAAAAAAACGATGCTGTGGGCAAATGGCGCCACAAAGTCAGGATATACCATTCAGATTATGACCTCTTACACTAATGACACGACCAAATTAGAGGAGTTTTTTCGGCGATTTGACAGGAGTACGTTTGAAAATGAGATATACGTTTACCCTTTTGCTCATGGGGAGCATATAGCGCATACCGTAACTTTTGGGGAAGTTGGTGACTACCAAAGTGCTGTTCAACTACTCCAAACCTTGCCTGATATGCTAAAGCGATATAAACCGTTTATACGAACACTTTCAAGCCTTAGACAATATCCAGGTTTGGTAATCGATAAACGCGATAGTTAATAGTGGACTAATGAGTTCTAAATACGAACCTGTTCAGGTTTTCAGACTTAGAATTGATCTTTAGATGGTATTGGGACCTACCTTTAAAGACAACTGCCTGATAAATAATGGGCCTATCGCTATTGAGGCGTTATTTTATAGAATGCTGTATTTAGATCAGAAGTAGCATAAATATTACCAGAGTCAGATACGGCAACACCGGTTTGAATATATGCCGCCGGTTGGTTTAAGGCCGATAGCTAAATTACGCGCCACCTCGGAGATGTTGCCGTTATCTGGGTCGACTCGCAGAATACGTTGCTTACCTATCTCGGCAAGAACGATGCTACTGTCCTTCCCTTCGCGACGTCAAAGCCTTCGGGCTTGCTGAGGTTTTCGGCAATAATATCGATATCGCCATTATCGATATCGCCCTCTGGTAACTGTCCTTTAATTAATGGCTCCGTTATTTTGTGGCAATCTTAGTATGCTTCTTACTAGAACCGTCCGTTATTTTTGGGGAACCTCAGATGCTATCTTAAAAAAACAAGCCTAATTTGGCTGCTGTTGATTTGAAGGGGTTATCTATTATCTGCTTGTGATAATCATGATTTACATATTTATGTTTCGATAGATGATGTAGACGTGGATGACAGTGTGGACTTGTTGTGTCAGCTAGCCAATTTTAAAGAATCCAAGGAGCGGTCTGGTTCAAGGCCGACTACGGAGAATATTGTGCTGGTTTCGTATGACGATGAGACCCTATTTTTTATATCCAAGAAGGACTCGATAGATGAAAATTATTATAGGGTTTATGTCTATCGACATTGATTCCTGGCCAAGGAAACAGGTAATCCCCAAGTGTTAGCGCAGCCCTACAGAAAGTCTACAGGGCTGCGCCACTAGTGTCAGAGCCTTTGGTCCTTTTTAAAAAATGTTGGCCTGGTTGTAAGAACGTTTAGGCCGCCTGAATCACACCCTGATCGAGTAATTGCTGTACCTGCTGATCGGTATAACCGAGAGCGGTTTTCAATACTTCGCTATTATTCTCGCCTCGGGTAGCCGTCCATAGCTCAGGTAATTCCGCATTTTCGGAGAATTTAATGGGGAAACCTGGAATAGTAACGTCGTGGTCGATCCCGGTATCAGGCACCTTGCGAACCATTTCTCTGGCGATAAAATGGGGATGGGTTAGGGTGTCGCGCACCGATAACACGGGCGCGCAGGGTACCCGTTGTTCGGCCAGGGCATCGAGGATGGCCTGATCATTTTCCTGGGTGGCCATCCAGGCTTCGACCAGTGCGACTAATTGATCTGAGTGTTTGGCGCGATTGCGTGTCTCGGCAAACCTGGGATCGTCGATCAAGTCTTCACGGCCCATGGCTCGGGGTAGGCCGGCCCACTGTAAATCTCCGGCGAGGATGGCTATCCAGCCTTCAGCGCCCTTAAATACACCGTAGGGGACCAGGCCTTTATTGTGCGTGCCACAGCGAATTGGATTAAATTCGCTTTTGGCATTGGCGCAGAATTGCACGTTAGCTTCGTGCATATGGTAGAGCGCATCGACCATGGCGATATCGATATATTGTCCGCGTCCGGTGCGATCCCTGTGGAACAGGGCATAGCCCAATGAGGCAAAGCCGTGCACTCCGGCGTTAACATCAGCAATGGCCATATTGACGAATTGTGGGGGTCTATCGGGTTCGCCGGTCATGTGCATCAAACCCGAAAAAGCCTGGGCGATAAGATCAAAGCCGACTTTATCTGACAGTGGGCCGGTTCGGCCAAAGGCGGAGATCGATAGCATAATTAATTTCGGATGAATTTTACTCAGTGACTCGTAGTCGAGCTGACGCTTCTTCATGACGCCGGGGCCGTAGTTCTCGACCACGATATCGACGGTTTTAACCATATCATGGAGCATGTCGATAGTTTCCGGCTTCGAGAAATCTACACACAGACTTTTCTTGCCTCGGTTGTGCTGGATGTAATAAATGCTGCGACGATTTTTGAATACAGGGATTTGCCGAGACGGATCACCGCCCGGAGTTTGTTCGACTTTGATAATCTCAGCGCCAAGTTCGGCCATCATGCGGGTGACGGTTGGCCCGGCGACGTATTGAGTAAAATCGAGAACGCGGACGCCTTCGAGCATTCGAGGTGTGTGATTGGTTTGACTCATGGTGAGCTCCTGTAAGTTAATTTATAGCCCAAGACTATCACGCTCATCGATGTATTAGCGATACACCAAGCGTATTTGCGGACAGCCTTAGCGCCGGGGCGTTGGTGGGATGCTCTGGGGATATTACTGGTGGAGTGTTATAGAAAGGCCTGCAAATGTGGATCCCGCCGGTCACTTATAAGGTTCTTGAGCGGGCTCGCGTAGCCAGGAAATTTACTTAAACAGGGTTATCCAGTGGTGCTGTTTGCAAGCCCGGCCCAACAAGTTAAAAGCCAGAAGCCAGAAGTAAAGGCGTCAGGCACCCTGGGATTTTTTCCGTTCACTGGCATCCCAGACCATGCCCTTGCCGGGAGCAGAGCCAAGCTGTTCTATGGGATCCTGCCTGGCAATATGCCCCCATTGGCCTTTATAGATGCTGTAGCCCAGTAGTTCCTGCAAACGTCTGGGCAGTCGTTGAGCTTTTTCTTTGGGTAAACCCAGCAGCAAGTTTTCCTGGGGGCGGGTCCATCCCGCGCAATAAGCCAGCACCACGCCGATTCGTGGCTCGGTGGAGTTGTTCGCGCCGCCGCCGTGCCACAGTTGGCTGTCTAAAAAGAGGGCGCTTCCAGCACTAAATTCCACCGATATAGCGTTATTAAATTCGCCGCCGTATTCGGGGTTTTCTTTTAGCAAGTGGCTGCCCGGCACGATACGCGTCGCACCATTGTCTGCCGTGTAGTCAGATATCGCGATCATGCAGGTGACAGAAATGGGTACGTGGGGGCGGACGAGATTGAGCAACTGAGTATCGGCGTGAATCGGTTGGGCCGACTCGCCGGGGTGCAAAGCTATGGCCGAAATGGACGAAAGCAGTAGCCCATGGTCGAGCATACCTTCGCCAATGGGTAGCAAGTTATCGTGTATGGGAATTTGCGCGAATAATTCACTGTGATTTAGTAGGTTAAAGATTCGCCCAGTTTTGAAGCCCTCGAAATTGTTTTCGCTAAAGGGCATCTTGCCCTCATCTTCCAGCCCTGCGAGGCAATCTCGTATTTCAGCTACCAGCTCCGGCGCGATGGCATCGCGCACTACGGTATAGCCCTGCTGGTGAATTTCGTCGACGTGGGACTGGGTTTGATTCTCTGATGTTTGGGTTTTATTAGTATGGGTCATTTTTTTGGCAACGTTTAGGTTGATGGCAACGGTGGGTAGGTGAAATTTGTTGAGGATAGTTTAGATCAATGTTTTTGATCTGGCGATGTGGACTTTTGATAGGGTCGAATTCACTCTGTTTATCGTGAGTGCTGATACAAGCAACTCAAGCACTTAAAGTAGAAATTTCGGGTTCAGTTTGGCGCAGCGGCCATGGAAGTTAGCCAAGATATTGCTCAGGTTAATAACCCTGGTGTTGCGTTTCCCAGTTCTGGTTGAGTGACTCGTCACATAGACAGGTTCTGCTCTACCAGCTGGCATCACACCCTTGGGATGAAAAAATAATACAGTCCTTCCATCGCCTATGCCAAAGTTGCCATTTTATCATAATGGGGTGGTCAGAAGCTGACTGCTGGGGTGCGCAATACGCGATGCCCCAGTGGCTGTCCAGGGTTCTATGTGATAACTCAAGTTGACATTACCGCCTCACAAATTGCTTCAACATGTCGATGATCCGTTCCGCAGCAACCACCCAGCACCGTGAGCTTTTTTAAGCTGCTTAACAGGGCGTGGTGTTGCTCACCAAATTCGCTCGGGTTGCCATCATCGAGTTCGGTCGATTCATCCAGCTCAGCGTGGCTTTTCGTGGAGGCATTACCGCGAAGCCCTCGAATGCGTTCAAGCCAGGGTTCGCCTGCGACCAAAATTTTATCAAAGTGGGTCGGGTGAGCGCAGTTGATCATGTAATAGGCGGGCGCGCTTTGAGTGGCGCTGTCTACTTCGCTAATCGCTTCTTGCAACGATTGGCCGGTGGGCAGTGCGCCATCAGTTTCCAGGGTGAATGAGATCACTACCGGCATACCTGCCATTTTTGCTGCGCGGGTAATACCTATCGCTTCTGCCACATAATTGATGGTGAAGGCACTGATCATGTCGGTATTAGTGTCCCGAAAGGTATTGATTTGCCTCGCGTGATAATGCTCGGCTTCTTCGGCAGTCATGCGAACGGAAGGATCATAGCCGTCGCCACGGGGACCAATGCAGCCGCTGATAACCATAGGTGTGCTTTGCGTTTCATATTCATCGCGGATGCCTTCAAGAAACTCGATAGCTTTTTGATTGATGCCGGCGAGTTGTTCCGTCGAGTAGCCGAGGCGATCTCCCCAGTCTGGATTGGCCCGCCAGGTGGGGGCTTCCAGAATAAAGCCACGGTCGTAGCGCTTCGCTATATTGAGGTAATCATCGAAGTATTCCTTCAGCGTTTGGCAACCTTCTGGGGTATTCAGCAATTCGAAGGATGAAAACTCATTCAACTCCAGACCCTTGTGAAAAATCAATGTGGTTTCCATGCCACCATCAGTAAGAAATAGCTGGTCGCCTAATTGCGGTAATTGGTTTCTGTATTTGCTCATGGGTATCTCCTAAAAATAATAATAGATGTGGTAGAAATGTTAG
>JAHRWI010000071.1 GCA_019090225.1 Porticoccaceae bacterium | reverse complement strand
GTGGGTAACGGTAATAGGGCCGCCATCGCTGATTTGCTGCCTGAACTTTGGTACAACCGAGCCGGATGATTCGAGCACATTGCCAAAGCGCACCATGGTGAATTTGGTATTGTTAATAACGGGTGTATCACAGGGCATGTCGAAGCGATAGGGTTCAGCCAGTTGAACCGATTGCTCATTGTTTAATGCTTGTAGTATCAGTTCGGCCATTCTTTTAGTGGCACCCATAAAATTTGTGGGGCGCACGGCCTTGTCGGTCGACACCAATACGAATTTTTCTACGCCGCCTAATATTGCTGCCTCGGCGGTATAGAGTGTTCCCAAGATGTTGTTGGCAAAGGCGGCATCGCTATTGTATTCAACCAGGGGCACATGCTTATAGGCGGCTGCATGGTAGACCGTGTGGATTTTGAAATTTTCGATCACAGGGCCTATGGTTGCCGACCTGGCGACTGAGCCTAGTACGGGGTAAATAATAGTTGCAGTATCGGTATTGCTGCATATCGTCTCTATTTCTGTATATATTTTGTAAAGGTTGACCTCTGAGTTTTCAAAGAGGATAAGTGAGGTGGGTTGTTGCTTGATGATTTGGCGACACAGTTCGGAGCCTATCGAGCCGCCAGCCCCAGTTACGAGCACGTTTTTGTCCCTTATATGGGGTGTGAGTAGCTCCTGTTTTGGAGCTATGGGTGTTCGGCCCAGAATTTCTTCGACACTGACATCTCGTACTTCTTCAAGTGATACCCGCCCTTCGGCAACCTCCTCAAGCCCTGGCATGGTAATGATGTGCAGGTTGTATTGAGTGAGCGTGTCGATGATTTGTTTTCTGCGTTTGATATTGGCAGACGGCACCGCTAGCAGTATTTTTTCTATTTTGTCTTTTTTAATCAGACTAGGGATTTGATGTGGCGAGAAGATTTTTAGTCCCGCTATCGTTGTGCCGTGCTTGGTGGTGTCATCATCAATATAGGCAACGGGTTGGTATTTGAGGCCTTTTGAGAGCGCGCCGCATACCTGCCTACCCGCTGCACCAGAACCATAGATGGCGGTGGGTGAGCCCTGTTTATGATGGTTGCTGCTATTACCCATCATGAGGGAGGCGAGAAAGGTGAGCGAATTGCCGCGCAACCATAAACCGGTTAGGTAACGGCTCGTGGTCAGTGTAAAAATGCCAAAAGACAGGTAAATTATGGGCACAGATCTTGGAACGATAGCTGCGTCAGGCAACAGAAATAATGTCAAAAAGAATAGAGCCAACCCCGCTATCATTGCCCTGACAAAGGACCCAAGAATTTCCGGGCCGGTAAAGCGAGTAACTATATTGTAAATCCCAAGGTAATAGCATGCCACCACAGAGGTCAGTGGAGCCAATACGAAAATAGAAGTATGAGAGCCAAAAGGGGCAATGTCCGCAAAAGAACCAAGTCGCACAAAATAGGCTAGTAGTAAAACGAACCACAAAGCAATGAAATCAAACCCGAGAAGAATGATTTTTTTATGAAATCGAGATAAATCGCTTAATTTGTTACGCAAAGATATTA
Source organism: Porticoccaceae bacterium (assembly GCA_019090225.1). Taxonomy (GTDB): domain Bacteria; phylum Pseudomonadota; class Gammaproteobacteria; order Pseudomonadales; family Porticoccaceae; genus HB2-32-21. The sequence goes on along the minus strand of JAHRWI010000071.1, from coordinate 13,807 downwards.
ACCATCCGTGATGTACCGCTTTAGCAGTCTAACATAAGGCAAAGTAACTTTAGCTTGGTCTGACGTAGCCTGGTAGTCATGCGATGTGTTGTTGGCGTCAGCTTGGTGGTTATTTCTGTTACCTGGGTGTCCTGGCCAAGGGGGCTGGAACCTTGTGACTTATCTTGCTATTTTGGGTTTTTTCCTATCATGACTTTTCGTCAAGGCCGGTTTTTGAGTGTGGCAACACGATGGACTTTATTTTGATCTGTGAGTGTTGTGGTGTTATATGCAACTTTTCGTTCTTTACCATCCGAATCTTTATTTGATCACTCAGATCATGTGGGACATTTTGTGGCTTTTCGGGGTTTGGTTTTATCGGGACGTTTGGCATTAATTAATGCTGCCACGGCTCGGGTTTTGGCCGCCAATGCTGATCATTGCCTTTATTCTTGAATATCTTGAAGGCGAGCTTCGGCCATTACAGTCGTTTACGCTTAGTGATGTTGGTGCCAATTTGTGAGGAGTATCGATGGCGTGGTTGATTTTTGAAGGTTCGACTCGTCAATTGGAGGTAGAGAAAAGCAATCGGGTGACTGAGTAGTCTTAATTCACTTCTGCTTGTACGATATTTTGGGGTTTATGTGGTATTTCGCCAGTACGGCGATGGCGCAAAGTATTACAAAAGTGGCGGCATTGGCGGGGATCTGTAAGTTGAAATCCGTAGATGAGTGGATCATTAAGGAGAGCATGCCCATGGCCGCACCAAAACCGACACCGCTACGGTACAAGGAGTCCCGTCGCCACAGGGCTTTAAAGGCGTGATAAAATCCTAGCAAGACAAAAGCCGCGAGGGGTAACAGGCCAATCAGGCCAAATTCAATAGCGAATTGTAGGTAGTCGTTGTGGGCGTGGTCGAAGCGCGTACGAATGTCCTCGCCAACATATTTCTGGAAGCTGGTTCCAAAGCTGCCTGCACCAAAACCTGTCCATGGTCGCTCTTTGAACTGAGTTAGTGCATAGAGGTTGATGTCGTCTCTTATCACATTTTCATGATGCAGCACTTGTCCATTGACGATTTGATCTTCAAATTGGGTACCAACAATACGATCTTTAAGTTTTTCCAGGCCGAAATACTGACTCACGACCAGTACGTCGATCAATATCAGGCTGGCAAGTACCAAGCCATTGCGCAGCCGATGCTCTCTGGTGATCAGGATAAATAACGAGCCAATCATCATCAGGCTACTAAAAAAGGCGGTGTTGCCCATGCGCGAGCGGGTCATCACCATAGCGATAACCATAATGACCAGAGCGAGGCGGATTTTGGCTTTGGGCCCCATCAACAGCTCCACGATGTGACGCCACCTGAATGGTCGCTTATCCCGCAATGCCAGCAGTAGGCCAATACCGCAGGCAATCGTCATTTCCAGGTAACCAGCCATGCTGTTGCGATTGACAAATGTGCCTGTCACCACACCTTTGGAAAACTCCTCTTCGTTCAAAAATAGCCATTTACTGCCCGACAGGGTCATGTAAGTGCCGTAAAAAGCTTGCATCGTGCCGCTGATAATCAGCAGGCTTATCAATAATGTCAGTCGGTTTCTGGTATTGAAATGAGTGATGACAAGCACAAACAACAGGGTATAGCCTAGGCCTAAAATAAGATGGCGGAATGTTTCGCCAGAATCTGTGCTGAGACCTGCTAGCAAGTGAATGAACACCCAACACTGGGTAAGCGTCAATAGAAGAATCATCGGTAACGCTGCCCGCAACGCACGGTTTGCGCTGGTTGACGGCGTAATAAGAGAGGACAGAGCCCACAGAAACCCCAAAAGACAAACAGTGGCGGCAAATAGTGCGCTGGACCAGTCTTGATTACTGCCTAAGGGTAAAGGTATCCAAAATAACAGTAACAACAGGGAAACAACCACTGTTCTATTTATGGCTGAGTATTTAGCTGGCATTGAAATTGCGTTGAGTCAGTGACGGATCAGCGGGCCGACTATAGTACCGCGCGGCGATTGTTTGCGCTAGCTAGCGGGCATTTACTGTTAGTAACGCCTTAGCTAGATTGTAGAGCGCTACAATTAAACTATGGGGACCGGCCCTGTAAGATTCGCCCGTTGGTCTCTGCTGTCATTAATGCACTGACGACCCAACGGATTGATGCTTATCACCCTGTGGCTTATGTGTCATAATATCGGCAGCCTCTTAGCGTGTATTGTAAGGAATACTATGGCATTGGAAGGTGTTAACTATGCGTATCAAACTCAAATATTTTGCCCTTGCCGATGCCAACGCCGCAGTCATTACATCACTGGGTGATAATACAGCTGCAATTCAATCTGGGGCTGCTACTCCCGCTGCATGTACATTTGGCCGCGGCGTTGGCAGTTTAGAAGCCGGTTTTAGTGCCCCTGGAGGCTCATCCGGTCCTGGCGGCGGCCCCAAGCCCTAGCTAAAACTCCCTTCACATTAAGATTTGATGCCGGAGACAGCGCTGCTCTCTCCGGGGCGTTAAATTTCAAAAGAATTTTACTATGCGTAAAAAATTTATGACAACCCGTCTTGGAATCACTATTGTTGTAAGCGTTTCTGCACACACCTATGCTGGCGAGCCAATGTCAGTAGACTTTGGTGGCATGAGCTTAACCCCGGCACTCAAAATCACCGAGGCTTATGATGACAACATTCGTGAGACCAGCGTTAACGAGATATCCAGTTGGGTAACGACTATAGAACCAAGTGTTACGCTGCTGGCTCAGGATAGAAACAATTATTATCAGCTGAAATATTCAGCGAACTCCCAGTTGTTTCATTCAGAGAGAGACATTGACAATACTGATCATGATCTGAGCGCAATGACTCACATGAAGTTTTCTGCTCGCAATCGCCTTGATCTGCAGGCTGGTTACAATAAAACAGAAGATGTTAGGGATACAACCAACCTTACGGAGAATGATAAATACCATACCTACAATATAGGCGGTGTTTATGGTCTTGGCAGTGAAGCAGCAGTTATACATTTTGATCTTGGCGCTAACCAGGAGTGGAGGCGCTACGACAATAGCGGAGCCTTGAACCAGGATCGAGAGCGAGATACTCAAAGCTTGAGTGCCATAGCCTATTACCGCGTTGCACCAAAAACCAAAGCTTTGATTGAACTACGTCACCATGATTATGACTATGTTTTGAGTACTTCTCAGCTGAATAGCCGCAGCATGGTTTATTTGACGGGTCTTATTTGGGAAGCGACTGCCCAAACGACAGGAACGGCTAAGTTTGGTTATGAAAAGAAAGACTTCGATAGCTCCGCCATTGATAGCCACAGCAACGGTGTCTGGGAAGTAGGTATTGACTGGCAACCACTGACCTATTCCACATTTTCTCTCAGTGCCCGTCGCGGTACCGATGAAGGTAGTGTGACTGAAGACTTTATTGAAGCGACCAACACCTCACTGAACTGGAATCATCAATGGCGTTACAACTTATCTTCAGATGGATATTACAGCTACACCGAAGAGGACTACAGTAATGTTAACCAGAGAACGGATAAAACTTCAGATATCGGCTTTAATGTCAATTATGATATCCGCCGCTGGCTGACTCTCGGTGTCGGTTACACCTATCGTGATCGGGATTCCAATGTGTCTGTTCGCGGCTTTGAACACAGTATATTCATGTTTTCAGGAACCATTTCCCTATAAGGTATTTTGGGTTCAACAGTATCTATAGGGGGAGGATAACTCCCCCTTTTTGCGTGCAACAATGCAACAAAAAATAACTTTGTGAGGTTGACGTATGCCAATGAAATGCCTTCAGGCGGTACTAATTTTTTTGGTGACCTTATCGGTATGGGCCTCCGGCGACAGCCAGTACACACTGGGCTCTGGGGACGTGTTGAGCATTAGGGTTTTTGGTGAGGAGGATCTTAGCTTTGAACAGATAAGACTGACTGATACTGGGTCACTTTCTTACCCATTTCTCGGTGAGATCAAGGCCAAAGGCAAAACAGCCACAGAGCTGGAGCAGAATCTGATTACCGGCCTCAAGGGCGATTACCTGATAGATCCCAAAGTGTCGGTCAGTATCCTGGAATACCGGGACTTTTTTGTGAATGGTGAAGTAAAAAATCCTGGCGGCTATCCCTTTGCACCAGGTTTAACACTTCGCAAAGCCGTAGCCCTCGCTGGTGGCTTTACCGAGCGAGCCTCAAAGTCAAAACTGACCATTATCCGCGAAGCAGACCAGTCAAGAATATCCATGCCAGCAACATTGGATACCCCGATCGAGCCTGGCGACATCGTAACCATTGAACAAAGCTTCTTCTGATCACTATGGAAAGTAAAACTCTTACCCAGGAATTTAAACCGTTAAATCAGCGTCTCGAAGATGATGAAATTGACCTCTTTGCGCTGTGGGATACCTTGTGGCATCGCAAGTGGGGCATTATCTCTCTGATCATTATTGTGATGATGCTGGCGACACTGATAGTGTTAAATATCACCCCTATCTATAGAGCCGTTGCGACCTTACTGATTGAACAGCGTGCAGCCAAAGTGGTATCGATCGAAGAGATTTATGGCCTGGATGGAATGGGTAATGAGTACCTAGAGACCCAATTCGAGCTACTTAAATCCCGTGATTTAGCCGAGCGTGTCGTTCGCGAACTCAATCTGACAGAACACCCGGAATTTGACCCCCGCCAGCAACCTAAATCATTGATTGATTTTGGCAGCGTGCTAGAGGATGAAACGCCTACCGAGCAAGAGCTATTTGATGGGATCGTTGTGGCTTTTATGGAGCGGATATCTGTCAATCCGGTGAAGAAAACTCAGCTTGTCAAAATTGAAGTTGATATGGCCGATGCCAACATGGCGACATTAGCGGCTAATGCCCTTGGCAATGCCTATATAGAGAGTCAGCTTGAAGCCAAGTTGAATATGACCCAAACAGCTGCAAGCTGGATGAATGAACGTCTCGGCAGTTTGAAAGAGAAACTGAATGCCTCCGAGTATCGTTTGCAGGAATTCCGTGAGCGGGAAAACCTTGTCGATATAGAAGGCGTGACCACAGTATCCGCCGGAGAGCTGAGTCAGACCGGTGATCGTTTAATCGATGCTCGCAGTAAACGCGCTGAAGCTCAAAGCCAGTATCGACAAGTCTCCTCTTTGGGCTCCAAGGAGTGGTCAAAACTAGCTGCTGTTCCCGCTGTTCTGAGCAACCTGCTCGTTCAGCAATTTAAGGCGGAGGAAGCAAAAGCCCGGAGTAAGGTTCAGGAGCTGTCGCGCCGCTATGGTCCAAAACACCCCAAAATGATTGGTGCGCAAACGGAGTTGAATTCTACGACAACCAGCCTTAAAACGCAGGTCGAGCAAGTGGTTGCCAGTATCCACCGCGAGTACCAGTTGGCTGCTGCCAATGAAGGATCGCTAAAGAATTCATTTCAGCGGAATAAGGAAGAAATTCAGGATATAAAGCGTAAAGAATTCAAATTTAGAGAATTACAGCGGGAAGCTGACGGCAACCGACAGCTTTACGATACGTTTATGACCCGGTTTAAAGAGACAACAGCCACTCAGGGCTTTGATGCAGTTAATGCACGGATTGTGGATAAAGCCGTATTACCCGTTGACCCTGTAAAGCCAAAAAAATCACTTATTGTGATGATTGCCGGTGTGCTTTCCGCCTTTGTTGGCGTCGCTTTAACCCTGTTACTTGAAGCGCTGAATAATACGTTTAAGAGTACTCAGGATGTTGAAACAAAATTGAATTTGCCAATTCTGGGGGTTCTTCCACTCCTTAAAAATAAGGAGCCTAAAGACCTTTTCCGCTTATTCACGACGGAGACAGACAAGTCTTTTTCAGAGTCGATACGCACCATACGTACCACTACGATTTTGTCAGAGATGGTTAACCCACACCATGTGATCCTGGTGACATCATCGGTTCCAGACGAAGGCAAGAGCACGGTGTCATCCAACCTGTCCATGGCATTGGGCCAGATGGAAAAGGTATTATTACTCGATGCGGATCTGCGCAGACCATCATTGTTAAAGGGTTTTGATTTGCCTGTGGGGAGTCCCGGCCTGGCAAACCTGGTCGCCGGAACTGCTCGAATGGAGGACTGCATTAAGAGAATCGACGATGTTATCGACTTTATTCCCGCAGGTACCGTACCACCCAACCCTCAGGAGTTACTGTCAACTAGTGGCTTTGTTGAAATTCTTGATTCACTAAAAAAACATTATGACCGCATCATCATTGACTCGCCACCAACCCTTGCCGTGAGCGATTCTATCGTATTGTCAAAACTTGCTAATGCAGTGATTTACGTAGTGAAAGCAGAATCGACGGCCATTCCGCTGGCCCAGCGTGGTGTCGGCCAGTTGTTGCAAAGTAATGCACCGGTTACTGGCGTGGTTCTTAATCAGGTCGATATTGAAAAATCTCAAAAGTACGGTTACGGCTCTAAATATAAGTATGACGGTTATTATGATTATTACGGCTACAGCAGTGAAAAAAGCTAAACGCCAGAGTCTCTATGGGCTTTATTGATATCCACAGTCACTTACTGCCCGGCATTGATGACGGCGCACCGGACATGGGTGTGGCCGTGTCCATGGCGAGAACCGCTGTGGCAGGAGGGATTAGTCACCTCGTGTGTACGCCTCATATTCATCCGGGGCGTTTTGATAATACTGCCGAAGAGATAAACCAGGGGCTAACCGCGTTTAAGCTTGCCCTACGTGAAGCTGGCATCGCACTAAACGTCTCTAGCGCTGCCGAAGTACACTTTGGCATTGAAATTATGGTGGCAGTTAACAATGGAACGGTACCTTTTCTCGGTTCGTGGGAAGGCTGTTCAGTGCTGCTTCTCGAGTTCCCTCATGGCCATATACCGTCAGGCGCTGAACGCCTGACACAATGGTTGATTGACAGGCAGATTGTGCCGTTAATTGCCCACCCAGAGCGCAATCGGAAATTTATCAGCGCGCCGGGGCGGTTGAAGACTTATCTGGATCAAGGCTGCCTGTTGCAGGTAACAGCATCATCTCTGACGGGGCGCTTTGGAGAATCCGCACAGGAGCTTGCGGAGAAACTCATCACTGATTATAAAGTCACCATTCTGGCTAGTGACAGTCATGACCTTGTCCATCGTCCCCCTGTTTTGTCTGAAGGCTTAGAGATTGCCGCCAGACTCGCAGGCAACGCTACGGCAACTCGTTTGGTAATCGACAACCCCTGGAAAATCGCTGAGAGTTTATTCTTGTGAGAATGGCAGCTGACAAGCCGTTGGCGCCATCCTGGTTTAATATATTTCTAGTAGTGATCTTGATTGTCAGTGCTGCAGGCGCGGTACTCGCGATGCAGATGATGTCGGCAGGTATCGCAACCTATCAGGTCGAGTCCTTTCTTGATGATTGGGTTTCTAAACGCCAGCCCCCATCAGATAAGGCGTGGAATATTGCCCATCAGGCCGCTGCCCGTGCTGTTGACAACTTCCCTGTGGCCAATGGTAATTACTATGACCATTTGGGTCGCATCTATCAATGGCACGCTGTTTTTGAGTCTCATGGTGATATTGCTGCACAACCTTCTGGACTAAAAGCCATGGAGGCTTATCGTCACTCTGCTGATGCTCGTCCACTTTGGCCTTACACCTGGGTGCAGATAGCGTTTATTAAACTCAGGATGCTCGATTTTGATGAAGAGTTTGATCATGCCCTGAGTAAAGCAACAAGTCTGGGCCCATGGCGGCCTCGCGTGAACACTGCTATTGCTGAAATTGGTTTCCAGGCCTGGCAAGATCTGACGCTCTCGCAGCGACGTTTAGTCATCGAGTCTTGGCGTCGTGCGGCCTCTATCGGGCAAGGTAATCCATTGATGGATATTGCCGATCAGTTTGGCCTGGCTACGAAAGCTTGTACCGCACTTGATGACAAAACCACTCAAGGCATACTCCGCTGCGCTCGGACGGGCAAGTAAAAGCCCTTGCTACCTTTTATGAGCTACCGTTTGAAGGTACTCATGCAGAAACTAAGCTCAGCCTCGAATAGCGCTTACTTCAGGGAGCCTCTAAGACCCTCCCTGAATTTCCGATAATAGCACTACGTAAATGCCCAGTAGAATATTAGCGATTCAACCCAGTTTGACTGATCATCAAAACCGACTTGATCTCCTTGAGCAGCTGGGTGATCCGCGGCCAAAGCTTGAACGCACAGTAGACTGGAAAGCTTTTCGATCGCTGCTGGGTTCAACCGAAGACATCCAGTCCACGCTTCAATATGAGCCCCTTGTACACAAAATCTTGGCTTTTTTGCGGAAGAAGATGCGTCGCTAGCTCTCAGCGCTATTCGGGATAACGCGCGAAAGGGTAAAATCCCTCGCCCCCAAAACCAACATGAGTTGGACTGGGTAATTGGCCAGAAGCGCCAAATTAAGCTGGTCCTCCAATGTCCGCAGAAACCGGTTCTGTTGAGCCAGAAAACGTCGAATCTCACGCACTTCGGCAATCTCGCCGCACTTATAACTATTCCTGGACGATACCGATTTACCGTGAGCCGACTTGGAACCTGTTAATTGTTCCCACGGCTTCCACGTGCGTATCAACTCCGTTAGTTTGTTTTCAGAATTAATATTTTCTTCTGAAGCAGATTCATGGTTGTTAATCTGCTGATTCACCGAATTGTTCTGCTGTTTGACGAATATGGTTTTGTTGGGGTGTTTAATTTCAACCAGGCCTTGAATAGTTCGCCGACTGTGGAAGCAACAACCCATCAAGAACTTGGCAATTGTCAGCGGCTATTTTTCCTGTTGGCCCCCCATCTCACTCTGGATTTCTTTATCTAAAAATTCTACGGGAATACCGCCTGAATCAGTAAAGCTAACGGTTTTCCCGAGCAAGCGCTTAACCACTCCGGAAGAAACAATCTCAGGATTCCAAACCATCAGACAGGACATAACTTCTAAAAATTTAGCGCAGCTAAAAACCACACCTCAGTGGTAAACCAGTTCCTCGATGATTTCCAAAGTCACCTCGCTACCGAGCGTAAGATTGTCGAGCGAAATACTTTCGTTGTCGCCATGCACACCGCTAATATCCTTTTTAGTCAAAATAACGGGACTAAAACCGTAGGCCGCAATGCCTTGCTCCCGAAAAAAATGACTATCAGTAAAGCCTGCATTTAATTTCGGTAAAACCGGCGCATCTGGATACCGGCCTTTCAGTACTTTTTCCAGAGCTTGATAAACAAAGTTATCCGTCGACGAACTCCCTGGTCCAAATGACAGGGAGGTCTCTACAGAGACACCCTCCTCCACTATCGCCTTTCTCACAGTTGCTAATACTTGATCCGGCTTAGCATCGGGTAACAGGCGACAATCGACCTCGGCGCTGGCAAGGGGCGGCACGACATTAATTTTGTCACTACCCTGCAAGCGCGTAAGGGAGCAGGTATTAATTAATTGTGCATAGAGACGATGGTCATAAACCTGTAGCTCTGACATTTGTTTAGGTGATGCAAGCAATTCATCAAGGGATGCCAGGCGTTTGTCCCAGGGCGGCGTTGCATCTTTGGCAATATTGCGCAGGTAAGTGGCGGCGGCAGGGACTGCTCTCGGCTTAAACTTTAATTGTTCTAACTTGGTCAACGCTCGCACTAAGCGTCGAGGTGCGCTGTTTTCCCGTGGCACAGCACCATGGCCTGGCTCGCCTGTCGCCGTAATCTTTAACCATAGGGGCAGCTTTTGGGTCAGCTCTATACCGAAACCTAATTTGCCTTCACGCAAGGCACCCGAACCACCTTCGTTTAGAACCCCGCCAATTCCTTCAAAAATTTCAGGGCGATGTTTGATAAGCCAGCCGACACCTAATTGCCCTCCGGCCTCTTCATCAGCGGTGGCCATAAACACCACGTCACGGGACAAAGGTTTGCCCGCAGCCTGTAAAGCCAGGAAGGCTTGCAGGTGAAAAAGTCCGGTGGCTTTATTATCGAGCGCACCTCGGCCAGAACACGAGCATCAACTACCCGCCCTTCAAAAGGCGGATACTGCCAACGAGTGGCATCGGCAGGCACTACATCCATATGGTGGAGGAGCAGGACGCCAAGTTTATCACCACCTTCGAGTTTCGCCCAGATATTTGCACGACCCGGCTCCGACTCTACAAGCTCATAAGCTATGCCGCGCTGTTCAAAGATAGCAGCAAAAAAATCGGCACCCCGAATTTCCATGCCGGGAGGGTTAGTCGTATCAAGCGCTATATATTGTTGCAATAATTCGACGATGCTTTTGTCATCACCATAGGCGGGGTTAACGAATAATGATCCTGAAAAAAACAGCGCCATGCCAAGTAAACGGTAAGCTCTCACCTCTAAATTCCTTATTGTTATTAATTGGTTTTACGCTGTTCAGGCTGGTGGTCTTATCAGGGCACGAATTCCGTCAAGCATTCGACTAACCTGCTTTAACTAGTTGCTTTGATTAACCTGGTCGGAATTACAAACAAACACTTTAAGATAAGGGGAAAAACTCACCCATACTGCTCACCCCAAATACCGATGTGCTATCGACTTGTCTCTCTTCAAGCATCTCAGCGAGTTCGTAGTAAACGGCCCGACTAATCAAACCTTCGAGCTGATTACGCACCAACAAATAAGGTGAAGGCTCGCCGCTATCGGCATTAACAGCAACACGGATAGGATGCTCCCTGCTTGCGACCACGGTGTCGCCGGTCATCGTGGTAAATACCAGGGCTTGCTGCTGGCTTCGCTGGGCTCGCTCCATTGCGATAACATGCAAGGGCACGTCATCCACCGTCACCCGCCATTTTTCCTCAGGACTCACCAGAAAGTAGTCATCACCTTCGCGTTTAAGAATACTGGCAAATAGTTTTACCAGTGGTGCTCGCTTAAACGCTACGCCTTCGTGATACCAGGTGCCATCCCGGGCGATACGAATATCGATATCACCACTCAAGGGCGGGTGCCATTGCTCTACCGGTGGCAGGCCGCTGTGTCCTTTATTTTGTTTGTCCAACAAATCCGCATAGAGCTTATCTAGCGAGGCCGAACTTGATACAGTACTCATTGACCGTCTTTTGTCCCACGCAACTGTCCGCGGTTACCCATGGTCACACCGATATTGGTAATAAATTTCAGCAAACCTTCTTTGTCATCAAACTGATCAGCCAGGCCTCGGTTAAAACAGACATCCACTGCGCCCTGAGCTAACGCCCAACAAGCTAGATAATGATAATGAGCCGGCACATCCTCAAGCACACCAGCGCCGATAAGTTTCTCAATCATGCTACTGAGATTCGCCACCGAGCCACGGCGGATTTCCAGGAGTTGTTCCATCTGCTCGGCAACGGCAGGCTCCTCTTCCAGTCTGATTTCGAGTTGTTGTACCAGCCTGTCCAGCGCCGGGTTAGCCAGTCGGGACTCAAAATAGGCCTTCACCACAGCACCGGGGTTGCCGTTGTCAGTGTCTTGAATACCGATCTGGAGATTAGCCGCTGTAGATCGCTCATAATCAAGCATGATCCGCATCATGATCTCGGCCTTGCTCTCAAAGTGCTTATAAACCGTGCCCTTGCCAATGCCCGCCTCACAGGCGATCTCGGCCACTGTTACCTTCTCTATGCCTTTTTGAATCAGCAGGGTAAGCGCGGTATCAATAATGAGCTGCTCCCTGTCCAGGAAGCGCTGCTTTTTCTGGCGAATTTTATCTGTACTGGAAATGTTCAGCCTCCCGACCTACGCTCAAGCATCCATTGTCGCACTGCTGATCAATTCCGAGCAATCTCGGATAAACAGATTAAACAGACCTGAAGTCGATTGTTATTAAATGTCCGCCCTCAAGGCTATGCTAGACTTGCTCATCTATCAAGGCTCCCCTGCACTATTCATCAGCAAAACTCCTGATCATAGCCATAGCCATAGCCATAGCCATAGTCATAGTCATAGTCAAAATCATAGCCATAGTCAAAAAATAACGATGTACTCTATCTCTTGAACAAAATACAAAGTTTCAGCCGACTTATCGGTGCCGCTGGTGTTCATGCTCATGAACGCCTCATAGCCCGGCGCTTAGGGATTATTTTTGAAGTCCCCCTGTTAATAGCGGCGCTGTGGATTCTGCTGTTATGGTGGGCAAACCGGGGCATGGATCACCCTGACCAGGATATTTACGACCTGGCCCTATGGGGCCTGTTTGTTATTGAAACCATTATCCTGTCGCTGGCCGTGAAGGACACCGCCTACTATCTGAAGTCCAACTGGCTTAATCTACTGATAATAGCCCTCGGTGTGCCCTTATTATTTGGCTTGCCCGTTTATTTTGGAGCCTTTCGTCTGCTCAGACTGGTCATCATATTTACCCTGCTGATGCACGTCAGCAGTCGTGTCCGCAAAATGCTCTCGCGCAACGAATTAGGTGCGACCCTGGTCGCTACCGTCATTGTTATTATTTTATCTGGCATCATGATGGCCGCGTTAGACCCCGCCATCAAAAGTCCCTGGGACGGCATCTGGTGGGCCTGGGTCACCGTCACCACCGTCGGCTACGGTGACATCGTGCCAGAAAGCCACGTCGGCCGAGCACTCGCCAGTATCATCATCCTCTTTGGCATGGGGCTATTTGCCATGCTAACGGCCAGCTTCGCCGCCTTTTTTATTCGCCAGGATGAAGAGAAAATCATAACCACGGAAGAAGCTGAACTAGACCAGCTCACAAGCATCGAACAGCGCCTGACAAGGCTTGAGACAAAGATCGATGAACTGATTGAGCTAAAGAATAATAGCGAAGAGAGTCGACCAGAAGATCCATAAGAATCTCCATAAGACCCCCAGTGTTATCGATTATATTTTTGCCAAGTGTGCCTGTAACTAAATTCGGGCTTACGTTCTATACACTGGCAGTCAACCAGGAAATACCACATACAGCCCAGGCCATACCAGTAAGTAAAATACCTACAAATGCTAAGCGACTTGAATCATCACTCTGATACTTGCCCCCATAGCGAATTACTAAGAAGCCAGACAACACCAACGCAGAACAAATAAGAACAGTGACAGAAAGCCAATATGGAACCAGGAAGTATGTATCAGTGTTATCACCAGCTAATACAAGGTGGTAAATTAGCAGAACCAAAAAAACTGATCGATGCTACGAATAGTAAGGTGCCGAATCCAGCAACAAGAAAAGCTATAGTTAACGTGAAAAATTTTGTCATAACGCTGCTATAAATTGTCACTCGAAGCGCAGCATAAAGCGATCAATGTGATGGTCTTATTATCGCCTTTTTCCATTCGATGAGCCTTGATTTTAGTTCATGTTGATCATATGACTCCATACGCTCTGCGTAGGTATCAATAAAATTATGGTATAGCTTAGTAAGCCCCTTATCGATCTTTTGAGTAACTGAATCAAGATCCTCAGGTAGCGAGTTTAGTCTCCATTGATACCCGCTATCTACGAGTTCAGCATCACTTCCAGAAAAGTTGTCAATGTAGTACTGATAGGAGACGTCATTCCCTGCGATTTCACCGGTTTTTTCAAGGTAGATAAATCTGGCGGGAAAAAGGATTGTCTTCGTAACGTAAACCGCACCTTTGTTTGTTATTAGTTCACAGTTTAAAAACTCATTGATTCTTTCCTTACTGCCAAGGTAATCAATGGAGAATTCTGCACTAGCTATTTCTAACTCTGCTTTCATAGGTTTAATTAATTGATTTCTAACTTCAGCTCCGGATAGAAGTAAAGCATGATCTATTAAATCGAGTCTATCGAATGGAGGGTATCGTCCAGCATCAACTACGCC
>JAHRWI010000070.1 GCA_019090225.1 Porticoccaceae bacterium | reverse complement strand
GCACCTTTGTTGCGCGGTATCGCGGGATTGTTACTGATCTCAATGGGTTTATATCTTGCGGGTTGGTGGCGAGGGCTCACCTTGCTAGAAAAAGCTGGGCAGCGTTTATGGCAATACTTACAACCCCTCGCTCAGGGTTTATTGCCCGTTCGAACAGCACGTTCGGCTATATTGCTGGGACTGGTCTGGGGCTGGCTGCCCTGTGGACTGGTTTACACGGCCCTGGCTTATGCTGCTACTGCTGCATCACCCCTGACCGGGATCGCTCAAATGGCTGCTTTTGGTTTAGGGACATTACCTGCAGTGCTGGTGGGAGGCTTATCCATGGCCAAATATGGCCGGATATTGCAGGGCAAAAATTTCCGACGCGTGTTTGCCCTATCTTTGGTGGCTTATGGTCTCTGGACGCTTGTGCCGGTTTTTATGATTCACAAGCACTATTGATACGCTTGCACATACCTGGCATTTAGATTGTAGTGGAAGCCTTGATGCTCATCATTGCCAGGGCTTTAATCCAGCTGCTATAAGAAGCACTGACTAATTAATCTATAGGGAATTAGGAGTTTTTATGTTTGCTTACATTCCAGGTTTATTCTTTCAGCCACGTACTGCGTGGCAAAAAATGGCTGATTTGACAGACGAACAAATCAAGCGATTATTACCTTATCCCATCATTATGGCGCTACTGCCAGCGTTGGGTATTTATATAGGCAGCACTAAAATCGGCTGGGTCGTCACCGGTGACGACGTAGTGCGTCTGACCGAAGCGAGCGCTATTCCCCTTGTTGTACTGAGTTATGTCGCCCTGTTGGGTGCCGTGGTTTTTATCGGACTCATGGTCAACTGGATGTCACAAACCTTTCAAACGCGATCTTTCCCCATCAAAGGCGTAGTGTTAATGGGCTACGCCTGTACACCAATTTTCCTGGCTGGCGCATTAACCGCTTATCCGATTTGGTGGTTCGATATACTCGCCGTCACGGCAGCCGCTGTTTACGTTATTTATCTCGTTTACATGGCTATCCCCATCCTCATGGATGTTCCCTGGGATCGTGGCTTTCTCTACGCCAGTGCGGTGTTTATGGTGGCTTTGGTGTACGTCGTTGTCGTGCTGGTGGGTATGGCCATTGTCTGGGAATATATCGCGACGCCTGTTTTTATTGGTTGAGATTATTATAACTAGCTGCAGCCCAAAGTGTTTTAGACCGCCGATTTAGTGGGTCTTTAAGGTCCTGTTTTCTCCTTTCAGCTATCTTTGTTAACGCCACCGCTCATCTAGTTTAGCCTGGTAATATTGATGAACATTGAGTTATCAGCCGACGCTAGACCCCAGCGCAATGCGATGATGGCAGGTGCAGAGAGGCTCCTAAGCCTATTTGTCCTGGTAGCTTTTGGTCTTGATATCGATAAAGCCCTTGAACCGCCAGGTTAGATTCTTTTTTCCTACATTGACCGTCAAAATTGACCGGTAAAATCGACTGATAAAAGCACCATAAAAAGTGCTTTTAAAAGCAAGTCTGATTCATGGTAGAGTTTTGCTTGCCAAAAATCTCAACAAAAATAACTAAACGATTCTTCGTATTAACAATAATGCCTGTTTTGTCGAGCGAAGATCACACTGGGGTATGAATAATGACTAACGCAGCAAATCCACAATTTGATCCAGCAAAGCTGGGCTTTGATCCAGAAGTATTACGTACTAAATATCGCGCCGAGCGAGACAAAAGAATCCGTCCCGAAGGCTTTGGTCAATATCAGGCCGCTGCTGGCGATTTCTCTAATTTTATCGAAGACCATTATGTCGAACCGGGCTTTACCCGGGAGCCGCTTAAGGATGAAGTCGAGGTAGCTATCATCGGTGGTGGCTTTGGCGGTTTGTTGTCCGGTGCGCGTCTGCGTCAGGCCGGGGTAAAGGATATTCGTGTCATCGATAAAGCCGGTGATTTTGGCGGTACCTGGTACTGGAACCGCTACCCGGGTGCTCAGTGCGATATTGAAGCCTATGTTTATTTGCCGCTGCTCGAAGAGCTGGGCTATATACCCAGCGAGAAATATTCCCATGCGCCCGAGATCCTTGAGCACAGTATTAATATTGCTAAGAAATTTAATTTGTATGACAAAGCCTGTTTCCAGACAGAGGTGACCGAAATCCGTTGGGATGAAAATATCTCTCGCTGGATAATTTATACCGACCGTGGTGATGAGATAAAAGCTCAGTATGTGGCCATGGCCAATGGTTTGCTGACCCGGCCAAAATTACCGGGTATTCCGGGCATAGAGAAATTCAAAGGTCATACCTTTCACACCAGCCGTTGGGATTATGATTATACCGGTGGCAGCAGTGACGGTGATCTGAACAAGCTCGGTGATAAGCGAGTCGGCATTATTGGTACCGGTGCGACATCTATTCAATGTATCCCTCACCTCGGTGCGGCGGCTCAGCAACTGTATGTTTTTCAGCGTACCCCCTCATCCGTAGACATCCGCAACAATGGTCCTACCGACTACGAGTGGGCCAAGACCCTGGAGCCGGGCTGGCATAAAAAACGTATGGAGAATTTTAATGCCCTGGTGACAGGTATTCCCCAGGAAGAGGATTTGGTCAGTGATGGCTGGACTGACATATTTCGGAATTTGCAAACGATTCTGGCCACCACAGATGAGAGTAAAAACATATCGAGCGAAGAGCAGGAGCAACTGGCAGAAATAGCAGACTTCTCGAAGATGGAGCAGGTGAGAGCTCGGGCCTCCAGTGTGGTCAAAGATGAATCTACTGCTGAGGCCCTAAAGCCTTATTTTAGACAGTTCTGTAAGCGCCCCTGCTTCCACGATGAGTACCTCGATACCTACAACAGGTCCAATGTCACACTTGTCGATACCAAAGGTCAGGGCGTGGATCAAGTCACAGAAACCGGTGTGATCGTCGATGGAAAGGAATACGAGCTTGATTGTCTGGTTTTCGCTACGGGCTTTGAAGTCGGCACCAACTACACTAGTCAGTCAGGTTATGACGTGATTGGTAAGGGTGGCATCTCCTTGCGAGAAAAATGGGACAATGGGCTGTCCACCTTTCACGGCCTGTATAGCCACGGTTTCCCCAACGCCTTTTTCCTCGGCTTCACTCAGACTGGTCTTACCGCCAATGTTCCCCATGGTCTCAACGAACAGGCCAGCCATCTCGCCCATGTGGTCAAACATGGCAGAGATAATAACGCCACCACCATCGAAGCCACCCAGGAGGCGGAAGATGATTGGGTAGCCACCATTCACAGCCTGGCTCATATGGCCGAGGCGTATTTTATTGAGTGCACACCGGGCTATTACAACAACGAAGGTAAAGCCGGTAATCGTAATGGCTTTCTGAGTGGGCAATATGGCGGCGGCCCGGTCGAGTTTTTTCAAATTCTTGAAGACTGGAGAAATGAGGGGAGCTTTAAGGGCCTGGAGATTAGATAATTTTTCCCGCTTAGGAAAAGGTTTTTTGGGTAAATTTCCACAATGAATAAAACGCAAAGTACTCTGTGAGTTGTTTGGGAGCACAGGGTGTTTTCAATAATAGGACGAAGATGTACACTCCGAATTATCTGCCCGTGATTCTATTAATAAATGACGCTGGTAGCGCGCAAAGTTGTGCTAACTTTAAGGATAATTAGAAAAAAACGAGGTAAGCAGGTTATGACTAATTCAATAGCTAAAAAATTCCCTTCTCTATCAAGCTTGGATACTAGCGCTGTTGAGTGGACGCATTTTGAGGAAGATACTCGTTTCAATTACCCGATCAATTATTCCATAGGCATTCTGGGTGCTTCGCCGGAGGTGGGTACGGTCGATTTTCTGGGCAGGTGGGCGCCCAATTCTTATTGTCATTTTCATCGCCACCTGGGTAGTACCACTTCATTGATTCTCGAAGGCGAGCAGCATACGGTTGAGACGATTAATGGCGAGTCGGTTCACTCTGTGCGCAAGGCGGGCGATTATGCGCAAAAACCGGGGGGCGAAGCCCATATGGAATATGCCGGTGCTGAGGGCTCACTGGTGTTTTTTAGTATGAAAGCAGTCGATGGCAAGATATTTGAAGTACTTGCTAATGATGAAAGTGTCCTCAACGCGACAACTTATGAGGATTTTATAGCAGGTAATCTCTAGTCCTGTTGTGTATTCCCCGAAACGGGTAGTAGCTCTTCCACCATTGCTGTCATCACCTTTACCCCGGTCTCAAGAGTCTGCTTGGGCTCCGGCGAAAAAAGCGCAGAGTGAAGCGAGGGCAGGCTGGTTTTTTCTAATTCCGCCTTTTTAAAATTGCGAGGTTCTACGCTGCCCAGCATAAACATATGGCTGGGGATTCGTGGCTCCTGTCGGCCGTAGCGCGCGAAATCTTCACCGCCCATCACCGGTGGTATTTCAATGACGGCGCTATCGCCTAACACTTCACTCAGTACTGGCAGCATGCGTTCAGTTAATTCTGGAGTATTGTAAACGGCAGGGGTGTAATCGTTGCCGTTAGTCACGACAGGCAATAGATCATCGGCTAAGCCATAGCCTCGGGCTGCCGCCTCGGCGGTGCGTGCAATGCCAGTGAGTAATTGTTGTCGGGTTTCGTCGGTATAAGAACGCACGGTGAGTTCCAGTTTTACCGAATCGGGAATGATATTGCGTTTGGTTCCGCCATGAATTGAACCAACGGTAATCACACCAGAATCCAGCGGCGACAGCTCCCGTGATATTAGCGTTTGTAACTCACTGATAACCCTCGCCGCCAACACCACCGGGTCTTTGGTTTTATGGGGGTAAGCACCATGCCCGCCGACACCTTTGACAAGAATATCCACTGAATCGACATTGGCCATGGCGTAGCCGGGCGCATAACCCACCGTACCCGCTGGTAAATAGGCTGAGACATGGAGTGCCAGATTGTAATCGGGTCTGGGAAAACGTTCGAATAAACCATCGGCCAACATAGCCCTGGCTCCAGCCCCGCGCTCTTCGGCTGGCTGGGCAATGATGATCACCGTGCCCTGCCATTGGTCGCGGTGACTTGATAACCAGCGAGCGGTGCCAACCGCCGTGGTCATATGAATATCGTGACCGCAAGCGTGCATAACGGACACCGTCTTGCCCGTGTCATCGATAGTGGTTGCGGTACTGGCGTAAGGCTTGCCGGTTTGTTCTTTGACTGGCAGGGCATCCATATCGGTGCGTAACATTACTGTGGGGCCCAGACCGTTTTTTAGCAGCGCGACGACGCCATGACCACCGACATTACTAGTGACCTCAAAGCCAGCATTACTTAGCTCTTTAGAAAGACGCTTTGCGGTCCTGGCTTCCTGAAATGAAATCTCTGGGTTACGGTGCAGGTGTTCATACAAGCTTAGTAAATAGGGTAGCTCTGCAATTTCGACAGGCCCATTTCCCGCAGCCTTTGCGATCCCGACATTAAGCTGTAAAAAAAGGCCTAACAGCACCAGGAAGATTCCTGAGGATTTCATCTAGTGACTCCACACTCTAATTGGTTTAGTACATGTTTCTAAGGACTGGTCTCTAAGCGCTGATCCTGGAAGAACTGGCCTTATAAGCAACGATTTAAGAATAGCAGGTTCACTCTGTAGTCCAAGGCGTAGATCGATCAATAGACCTATGAGTAGTCTAATGAGCAGTCCGACATATTCGGTGTGCGGACTATCCGTGATATAGTTTTTGGCTGTCATTATCAACCACCAGTAAGTACTGTTTCGCACTTGTTGGAAGGCCATTGCAAATCAGAGGGATAAAATATGAGCACTGCCATTAAATTCACTACCGATCCATCCGAGCTAGATTTTGACCCAGAGGCGCTGCGCGAAAAGTATCGCCAGGAGCGGGACAAGCGCATTCGCAAAGACGGTATGAGCCAGTTCCAGGAACCCGAGGGAGATTTTTCTAAATACATTGATGATCCCTATGTGGCACCGGGCTTCACCCGCGAAGCCTTGACTGATGAAGTTGAGGTGGTGATTATCGGTGGTGGCTTCGGTGGTTTGCTGGCCGGTGCTCGGTTGCGCCAGGCGGGCGTGAAAGATATTCGTATGATTGAACGGGCCGGTGACTTCGGCGGCACCTGGTACTGGAATCGTTACCCCGGTGCCCAGTGCGATGTGGAGTCCTATGTTTATTTACCACTGCTCGAAGAGCTGGGCTACATACCCAAAGAAAAATACTCCTATGCCCCGGAAATTTTTGCTCATGCTAAAGCCATAGCCAAAAAATTTGATCTGTACGATAACGCTTGCCTGCAAACCCAGGTGACTGAGATGCGCTGGGATGAAGACAGTGCCCGCTGGATTATTGAAACAGACCGTGGTGATCGCATGAAAGCCCGTTTTGTGGCGATGTCCAACGGCCCCCTGAGTCGGCCCAAGTTGCCGGGTATTCCAGGCATTTCAAAATTTAAAGGCCACACCTTCCACACCAGCCGTTGGGACTACGACTACACCGGTGGTGATGCTAGCGGTAACTTGACTAATCTCAAAGATAAGCGTGTTGGCATCATCGGTACGGGCGCGACGGGGGTGCAATGTATTCCCCACCTGGGCGCGGGTGCCAAAGAGTTATACGTCTTCCAACGCACACCGTCTTCCATTGACGTTCGCAACAATCGCCCCACTGATCCTGAATGGCCTAAAACCCTGCAGCCGGGTTGGCATCAGGCGCGTATGGATAACTTTAATACCCTGACTTCAGGCGGCCGAGCTGATGAAGATATGGTCAGCGATGGCTGGACGGATGTTTTCCGCAACCTGACCGGTTCTAAGGCTAGAGAGCAGCTGCCAAATATACGCTCTTCCGAGATTACGCTGGTCAACGAGCACGCGGATATGCAGAAAATGAATCAGATCCGGGCGCGGGTGGATACGATTGTTAAAGACTCAGTAACAGCCGATGCACTAAAGCCCTGGTATCGACAACTCTGTAAGCGTCCTGGTTTCCATGATCAATATTTACAGACCTACAACCTGCCTGGCGTTACTCTGGTGGATACCAAAGGCCAGGGCGTTGAAAGCGTTACCGAAACCGGGGTCATTGTTGATGGTAAGGAATATGAACTGGATTGCCTTATTTTTGCTACCGGTTTTGAGGTAGGCACCAACTACACCAAGCAATCCGGCTATGATCTGGTGGGCCGTAATAATGTCCGCCTCAGTGAAAAGTGGGCTGATGGGCTATCGACATTTCATGGTTTGCACAGTCACAATTTCCCTAACTGCTTTTTTATGGGCTTTACCCAGAGTGGCTTTACCGCCAGTGTTACCCATACTCTGAATGAGCAGGCCAAACACCTCAGCCATATTCTTAAATACGGTCTGGATAACAATGTACGCACCATTGAAGCGACTCAGGAAGCAGAAGATGAGTGGGTTGGAATTATCAAAAGCAAGGCCCACCTGGGTGAGCATTTTTATGCTGAATGTACTCCCGGCTATTACAACAATGAAGGCAAGGGCGGTGGTAGTACGGGCTTTTTAAGTGGTCAATACGGCGGTGGTCCCGTAGCGTTTTTCGCCCTGCTCGATAAATGGCGCGAGGAAGGTGGGTTCGAAGGTCTCGAAATTACCGGCGCTGGAAACTAAGAGATTCTGAACTGAGGAGTACCAATGAGGAGTACCAATGATGGTTAATTCAACACATGCATCGATTGACCTGTCCAAGCTCGATTTTGACCCGGACACCCTCCGTGCTAAATACCGCGAAGAGCGCGATAAGCGCATCCGTAAAGATGGTATGACCCAATATACGGAGGTCGTTGGCGACTTCTCGAAGTATATTGATGATCCCTACATCGGAGAGGAAATCACCCGCGAGCCTCTGACCGACGAGGTTGAAGTCGTGATTGTTGGCGGCGGTTTTGGTGGCCTGTTAGCTGGTGCCCGCTTGCGTGAAGCCGGTGTCAAAGATATCCGCGTGATCGAAAAAGGTGGCGACTTTGGTGGTACCTGGTACTGGAACCGCTATCCCGGTGCCCAGTGTGATGTCGAGGCCTACGTTTATCTGCCGTTATGTGAAGAGCTGGGTTATATCCCCAAAGAGAAATATTCCTACGCGCCGGAGATTCTTGAACACAGCAAGGCCATCGCTCGAAAATATAAGCTTTACGACAATGCCTGTCTGCAAACAGAAATCACCGATATGCACTGGGATGAAGACAGCGCCCGGTGGATTATTGAAACCAACCGTGGTGACCGGATGAAAGCCCGTTTTGTGGCGATGTCCAATGGCCCGCTTAATCGGCCTAAATTACCAGGTATTCCGGGTATTTCTAGTTTCAAAGGTCATACCTTCCATACCAGCCGCTGGGACTATGAATATACCGGCGGTGATTCAAGCGGTGGACAGAGCAACCTGAAAGATAAACGTGTCGGCATTATTGGCACCGGAGCAACAGCCGTGCAGTGTATTCCACACCTGGGCGAAGGTGCCAAAGAGTTGTTCGTTTTTCAACGCACACCATCCTCAATTGATGTGCGCGCCAACCGCCCCACAGACCCCGAGTGGGCGAAAAGCCTGCAGCCGGGCTGGCAACAACAGCGTATGGACAACTTCAATATTATTACCACCGGCGGTTTTCAGGAGGAAGACCTGGTCAGCGATGGCTGGACGGAAATCTTCCGAGACTTATCAGCGCCCGTGCAACGTAAATTAAACCCCAATATGACCTCCTCAGAAGTCGGTGCGGCCATGGAAATTGCCGACTTTAAGAAAATGGAACAGGTCCGAGCGCGGGTCGATACCATCGTCAAAGATCCTGTTACGGCGGAAGCACTGAAACCCTATTACAGGCAGTTTTGTAAACGTCCAGGGTTTCACGATGAGTATCTCAATACCTACAACCTGCCGAATGTCACGTTGGTTGACACCCAGGGCCAGGGCGTTGAGCGGATCACCGAAAATGGTGTGGTCGTAGATGGCAAGGAATACGAAGTCGATTGTTTAATTTTCGCTACAGGCTTTGAAGTCGGCACCAACTACACCAAGCAATCCGGTTATGACCTCACTGGTCGGGACGGTATTACTCTGAGTGAAAAGTGGGCCGATGGGCTATCCACTTTTCATGGCTTGTACAGCCACGGATTCCCAAACTGCTTCATCATGGGTTTAACGCAAACGGGTTTTACCACCAGTATTCCACACGCGCTGAATGAGCAGGCCAGGCATCTAAGCTATGTGCTGAAACACTGCCTGGACAATAATATTCGAACCGTTGAGGCATCCCAGCAGGCGGAAGATGAATGGGTTGAAACCATCCATCGGCTGGCTAATTTGGGCAAACGTTTTTATGCCGAATGCACACCCGGTTATTACAATCAGGAAGGCGAAGTAGATGGCGAAGGGTTTTTTAGCAATCAGTACGGAGGTGGTGCGCCGGAGTTTTTCGACATTCTGGATAAGTGGCGGGCCGACGGAAAGCTAAAGGGTCTAGATATGAAAAGCGATTAATTTATCGTTTAGTTTTTGTTTTATCTAAGTTAGTAAAAAATCAGCGGCATTTGTCGCTGTTTTTTATTAGGTTAAGAATTGCTGCTCGATTTATTTAGTTATTTCTGAATTTTTTTCTCCTCCGTCATAGTATTGGTACCTCGGAAGCGAGCCCAAACAACACACGACCAGCGGCCTCGGTCCATTGAGGCGACACAGTTATGTGCTGAGGCACGACATGAATATCACGATGGCAGCGGCCTAATAAGCTATCTTTATAGGCCACATTGACGCCTGCCGAGGCGCACAGGATATCAACCGCTTTACAGGCAGACTGTACTCCGCCGGAGCAGGCGAGTTGCAGAAGTGCTCGCGATTCAGGATCGACACTACGGCCCTCTGTTACCGCCGTCCAGACCTCGGTGACAGACTCAAAGACAAAAGCCCGTGCCGAGCGGAGCTGGGTTTCAGCCTCGGCAATGGCGCGCTGAGCATCTGATCTCTCGCACAGCAAGGCGCTGCTCGAGCGAGGCTTCTTTTCACAGGCCAGGGTTTTGAAGTGGCCGATGGCCCCACGGGCAATACCAGCGGCGACCGCAAATTTGTTGTAGGCGAGCTTGCTGTAAGTGGGGATACGGAACAGAGGGGTGCTGGCAAAAGGTTTTTGTTCGGTGACCCTGGTGACTCTTTCGGCCGGTATAAATAGATCTGTGATTTGTACATCATGGCTGCCCGAGCCGCAGATACCGGAGGAATGCCAGGTGTCGAGTATTTCCACATCGGCGGTGCTAGCCAGGACTTCGCGAAGTTGAACCTGACCAGACTCGCCGCGCTTAAATTCCCCATCCTCATCAAGCACAATACATTGACCCCAGAAGTAGTCGCTATTGTGGCAACCACTGGCCATGGGCCAGCGACCCTTAACCCGCAAACCGCCGTTTTCCTGTGTTGCACGGCCCAGGGGATTAAGTGCTCCTGAGAGGATGGTTTCTGGATCACCAAATAATTCCAGCGCCTGCTCGGGCGCAAAGGCAGCGGCGGCAAAACCCTGCACCTCCATGCCAATCATAAGATTCCAGCCGGCAGAGCCGTCGGCAGTGGCTATCGCTTCTATGACCTCAATCTGAGTCATGGGGTCGCTCTCCGCACCATTAATATAAGTCGGCGAGGCAAGTTTATGCAGACCTGCACGAGCCATTCTGCGAGCCAGTGTTTCTGGCAAATGACGTTGTTGCTCGGCTTCGGCGGCTCTATCACGAATCTCGGGTAATAAAGCCTGAGCGCTTGCCAGGGCGGGTTTAACCGGGGGAGTCGATGTTTTTTGCTGGGTACTCATAGGCGATTCCTGACTCTAGTCCTGATTTATTTGTTTTTATTGTTAGCTAGCTTAGCAAGGCACCGAGATAAATGCGGATTAGTTTCTGGTAGAGATGGGTCTGGAAGCAAATGAGTATTTGCTTTGTTTTGACATAAGAGTTTGCCATAGCCATTATCGTGAAGCTCATCTGATCCAAATAACGCAATATAAAAATAGCTAGGCATAAGCGAATATGAGCGAATAGGGCCAGGATAAGAAATTAAACCAGCAGGAGGTGTCACTATGGACCTAATAGAACTCGAAAAACGCATTACCACACTCGAAGATATCGAGGCGATTAAGCAGCTCAAAGCACGTTACTGCGATATCTGTGATGACATGCATAACCCTGATCGTATTGCGTCGGTCTTCGCAGCTGACGGCATATGGGAAGGCGGCGATTTTGGTAAAGCCCAGGGCCACAAAGCCATTCGCGAGCTATTTAGCGGCTTTAGCAAGCAAATCAGTTTTTCCCAGCACAATATTATGAATCCCATTATTACCGTCGATGGTGATCGCGCCACCGGTTCCTGGTATATCGTTGGGCCATGGGATTTCGTAGAAAACAATCAAAATGTCTGGATGACCCTGCGCTATGACGACGACTATGTAAAAGTCGATGGCGAATGGAAATATCAGCATTTACGTGCGGTACTTCGGTTTACGGCTGATCGTTAATGGCTATCCATGTTAATACCCAGCCATGAATGTATTAGGTGGGGGTGTTTGTTTTAAGCCTTCGAGGGGTTTGGTGAAAATTATAATCAGTAAAACAAGGTTTTCGACGCCAGTTAGTAAAAAGACGTTCTCGACAGTATTGGTATTCATGTCGCCGAAGGTTTCTTTCTATCTCGTCATTGGCCAGGCAAAGGAAATATCGAGGGCAATAAGATGATTGCCACCAGAAAGGAATTAGAAGCCGCTAACGTTAAGTTCCTTGAATACTCCGAAGCCACGGAAATTTTACCCGCGGTGTGGGTGACAGGTCCCATTACTAGAACTCATTCAGAAAAGACTTACCCAAAAGCAGTGAAAGTAAATATTGATGGGCAATGGGTGGAGGACTATGTGCCTGAGAGTCAGGGTTTGACAGTGGTCACGGCACAAGGGCCGATTGTCCTGCTGGGTTGTGGGCATTCCGGTTCAGTCAATTTGCTTGAGCAGGTTCAGAAGACGATTCAGAATCACTCTATCCACGCCCTGATGGGTGGTATGCACCTTTTTGCTGCGGATGATCAAACCCTCGGTTGGACCTCAGATCGGCTGCGGGATATCGGGATACAAAATTTGATGGCAGTGCATTGCACCGGCATTGAACCGCTCATTCGACTACGAACCGGGCTGGGTCTTAATCGCCGTACCGCTGTAGTCGGTGCCGTGGGTTCACGCTTTGTTTATGGTGAGGGGATTTACCCTACCAAGATTGCCCAATAGTGGCTGTAGCCTGGTAATCCAAACCGACATTAAAGTGCAGGTTTAAGGTGCGCATGTGTAATCTGAAGAGGTATTACAAACAATTGCGCTACAGGCCAATTAATTAATTTTTAGCGGGAACACTGATTTTTAACGGTAACCACGGTGCCTGGGTGATTCTAGGTCTTAACCTGTTCGTCAGTTTGTTGGGCCTTTATGGGTTTCCGAAAATTGTCGAGCATAGCCTGTTTAGGCCTTACTGGCTGTTTCGAAAAAAGCAGTATGCTTCTGTTTGCATGAGTGGATTTGTACATGCCAACTCTGCGCATTTGCTGTTCAATATGGTGACCTTCTATTTCTTTGCGTTTCCTATGGAGCGAGTCCTCGGTACGGTACAGTTCGTTGTACTGTACGTGGTCGGCCTTTTGTGTGGTCAGTTGGGCACCTGGTTTAAACAACGTAATAACCCAGCTTATGCGAGCCTGGGCGCATCGGGTGCGATCTCGGCGGTGTTGTTGGCTTACATTGTTTATTTTCCCACTCACAGTTTGTATCTTTTGTTGATACCGGTGCCAATACCTGCGTTTGTGGTAGCTATCGCCTTTTTGGCTTATTCCTGGTTTGCTTCAAATAAAAGAGACAGTAAGATTAATCACGATGCGCATTTATATGGGGCTTTAAGTGGTTTACTGCATGTAGGACTTGTTGACCACCAGGCCTATAAAAACCTTTTGGCCCTGTTGCAGGGATAATTCAGCTTAAAAATAACGGTTTGCGAGCAAGAACTGGAGATCAGATTATGGGTAATCTTTACGCTGGAATAAAACACAAAATAATTATTACGGTCTTTAAGACCTTTATTAAATTCACACCTACAGCTGGGATACCCATGTCCTTTGTTGGCGTAGGCGGCACCGCGAAACTTTGCCAACATATCAGCCGTATGGGGGTGAGTAAGATGTTGATCGTCACCGATAAACCCCTGGTTGATCTGGGCATTGTCGCTAAAGCTGGGGATGTGCTCGCGGCACTCGATATTGACGTGACTATCTACGATGGCGTCCTGCCTGATCCAACTTTTGATGTCGCCGCAGCGGGTTTGATTATGCAAGAGCAACAGGGCTGTGATGGTGTCCTGGCTATCGGCGGTGGCTCAGCTATCGACACCGCAAAAACCATTGCTGCCGCTGCCACTAATGGTGGTGATGTCAAAAAGATGGCGGGGTTTTTCAAAGCAAAAATATCACCCTTGCCGCTTTTTGCTATTCCCACCACTTCGGGTACCGGTTCAGAAGTTACCATTGGTGCGGTGATATCCGATGCCCAGACCCATGAGAAACATTTTGTAGCTGATCCAAAAATTGTACCCAAAGCTGTGGCCCTCGACCCGGAGTTAATAACCGGTCTGCCACCTGCCATTACCGCCGCTACCGGCATGGATGCTTTGACCCATGCCGTAGAAGCCTATGTGAGTACCTGGGCAAGCCCTCAATCTGATGACTACGCGAAAATGGCGATCAAAATGATCTTTGAGAACTTGCCGGTAGCCTATGATGATGGTGCTGATATTCAGGGCAGAGAACAGATGTCTATCGCCGCCTATTATGGGGGCCTGGCTATCAATGTTGCGGCAGTGGGCAATGTTCACGCTATCGCTCATCAACTCGGTGCCTGGTACGGCACACCCCACGGCCTGGCCAACGCGCTGGTTATGCCCGAAGTGCTGGGTTTTTCTAAAGACGCTATAGCAGAACGCCTGGCTGAACTGGCGGACGTGCTGGCCCTGGGCAATGTCACTGATACCAACTGGACGAAGGCCGATAAGTTTATCAAGGCCATTGTTGATTTGAATGAGAGCTTTGGTAT
>JAHRWI010000069.1 GCA_019090225.1 Porticoccaceae bacterium | reverse complement strand
TTTTTTATTGCGCTGGCAGTGCCCACCGGCGTACTGATTTATCAGGCCTATAGCCAACTAAAGTGGGAATCGTTCTACCAACATCGGGTAATGGCTGAAGAGCTGGTTAAGCGCATCGATCAGCAAATATCACAATTAGTTGACACTGAAAATAAGCGGGCATTTACGGAATACACCTTTTTAAATATTAGCGGTGATGCACAGGTAAATTTCCTGCAACGTTCACCCCTCGCGGGCCACCCGGTAAATTCACAAATTCCCGGCGTACTCGGCTATTTTCAAATAGATCATCTTGGTGATTTCAGCACACCACTATTACCTCACCCCATTCCCTCAGTCAAAACACTGCGTCAGGATTACGGCCTGAGTGATAATGATTTTTCATTTCGTAAACAGACTCAGCACAAAATTCATCGCCTGCTTACTGATAACCAACTACTGGTGCATTCGAGCGCTGATGAAGGACTTTCCTCCGCACTGGGTGATAACGAGCAATTGATTCCAGGTAGGAGTCGTAAGGATGACCTCGACCGCAGTCAAGTAGCTTCAGGTTCAGATACGGATTCATATGAACTTGACGCGCCATCAGCGCAATCCGGTTTCGATAAATTACAGAAAAAAACTGAGCAGTCCTTTAATTCCCGAGACAAACCGACTCAGTCGCTAGGACGTATTAAAGATTTGAAACTTGAAAATCGTTACCGTGCAAAATTGGCTGAGGCCGAAAAAAGCGTCCCTGAAATATCCGATGAGAAACAGCGCAAAGCAAAACGTGTATTGCGCAAAGAACAAAATGTCTTACCGGTTCAGTCACCGCAGTCCATTTTGGCTGACGAGCCTTTAAAAAGCAGTGCTAGAGAACAGGAAGAGGAAGCTTTACACAAACCGATCAGCATATTTGAAAGTGAAGTGGATGCCTTTAAACTCGCCATATTGGGTAGCGGGCATTTCGTGCTTTATAGAAATAGCTGGCGAGACGGGCAACGTTATATCCAGGGCTTGCTGGTAGAAACCGAAGCTTTTATTGATGCCTTGGCGGGACAACACTTTCTCCAGACAGCGCTTGGTGAAACAAGCCAACTAAGCATCGCCTATCTGGGCAATGTGCTTAAAGTGCATAGCAAAGACAATGCCGAGCGTTATTTAAGCAGCACCCGAGATTTGCAAGGCTCGCTCTTGCTACAACGGCGTCTATCCGCGCCGCTGGATGATATCGAGTTGTTATTTAGTGTTAACAGCCTACCGGCCGGCCCCGGCGCGCTTATTATTAACTGGCTTTCAGTGGTGCTTCTGGTAATTTTATCTGGCGGCTTGTTTCTGATCTATCGTCTTGGCCTCAGGCAAATAACCCTGGCCCAACAACAACAAAATTTCGTCTCAGCAGTCAGCCACGAATTAAAAACACCGCTGACTTCTATTCGCATGTACGGCGAAATACTGCGTGATGGCTGGGCACCCGAGGACAGGAAAAAAACTTATTATGATTTTATCTACGATGAAAGTGAACGTTTAAGCCGACTGATTGATAACGTCCTGCAAATGGCTCGCATGAGCCGTAACGAGCTACAGGTCGAACTGTTGCCGTGCTCACTTACGCAGCTTATGGATACCTTGCAGTCAAAAATATCCTCTCAGGTTGAGTACGCGGGTTTTGAGCTGGATATTAGCTGTGAATCTAAAATAGACCCCGAACTTGCCCAACAGACTGTGCTGATTGATCTTGATTGTTTTGTCCAGATCATGATTAATCTGGTGGATAACGCCATTAAATTTTCGGCTGCCAGTGAAACAAAGCTTATAGATATTCACTGCAAATCCGTGCGTGCCGGGAAGGTTCAGTTTAGTGTGAGAGATTATGGCCCGGGTATAGAAAAAGATCAGATGCGCAAGATATTCCAGTTATTTTATCGCCCAGAAAATGAATTAACCCGCGCCACCACCGGTACCGGTATAGGCCTGGCGCTGGCACACCAACTGGTTCAAGCCATGAATGGCGAGATTGATGTAGTCAACTGTGATCCTGGTGTGGAATTCAGAATCGTTTTTCCCTTTGCATAAAAAAACGCCAACCAATGGTTAGCGTTTTTCTTTTGGCCGCGAATTCACGGGCAAAGCTTAGCCAGGTTTAGCGAGGCTTAGTTAAATGTAACAACCAAGCCTGGCTAAATACCGCCTCAACTCATTTCATATTCATAGAGTTTTGGGTTTTCCAGATCTTTCCTGAACTTATCTGCTGTCCAGGGCCAGGATACTGGCACACCGCTTTCGTCGAGATACCAACTGGCACAGCCTGTGGTCCAGACCGTATCCTTCATATTCTCGACCAGTTCTTTATTGAAACGCTCGGTGGCTTCTTCCTTAGGTGCCAGAGTCTGGAACTTACCATCAGCCCACATCTTCAGGAAATTGACAATATGTAATGACTGAGTCTCAGCCACCGATGCCAGGGAGATATTACCGACCGGGCTGTTGGGACCCATGACCATAAAGAAGTTCGGGAAACCCGGCATAGAGACGGTGCGATACGCACGAGGACCGCCTTTCCATACATCTTCAAGTTTCGGACCATTTTCAACTGCCATGGTCATTGGCAGCATGTGTTCTGCCGCATGATAGCCAGTCGCCAAGCAGATCACGTCCAGTTCCCGCAACTTACCGTCTTTGGTGACAATACCCTTGGCTTCAACGTGATCAATACCGTCTGTTACCAGCTCAGCATTAGGCTTTTGTATGGCGGGATAAAACTCGGATGACATAACCAGACGTTTGCACATTGGCGTGTAGTCCGGGGTCAGCCGCTTACGCAGGGCAAAATCTTTAATGCTGTTCAAATTCCACTGACAGGCCCGCGCCACGTTGCGCCGTGCCCAACCATCGCGGATCACTCCGACCCCCATCATCCGCTCCATCACAAAGCGCACGCCATAGTAGTAAAACTTTGAAAGCGGCGGAAACAGTTGCTGCATTTTTTTGCCAACAGCGGTGTATTTACGATTGGGTACCGGCACGATCCATTGCGGCGTACGCTGAAAGGAATAAACTTTTTTACAAATATCGGTCAGAGGTTTAATCATCTGGATACCCGTTGAGCCATTACCAATAACGGCCACATTCAGGTCTTTCAAATCCAGATCTTTCTCCCAACGGGCGGTGTGCAAGACCTTGCCCTCGAAATCATCCAGGCCGGGGATATCGGGGTATTTCGGACGCACCAGGATGCCACAGGAAGCGATAAGAAAATCAGCAGAGTCGGTGTCACCATTTTCCAGCTCAATATGCCACTGACCATCTTTGTAGTCAGCATGTTTTACGCCACTATTGAACTTGATGCGCTCGTAAACATTGTATTTTTTTGCAGTATCGATGTAGTACTGTTTAATTTCCGGACCACCGCAAAAACGATGACTCCAGCTAGTACTCGGCGAGAAACTGTACTGGTAGTAATAAGAAGGCACATCGCAACGCAGCCCAGGATAAAAGTTGTAATGCCAGGTGCCGCCCAGATCGTCGGCTTTTTCATAGGCGGTGAAATCAGTAAAGCCCGCTTCCATCAGGCGAATACCCATCGCTACGCCGGACAAGCCCATGCCGATAACAATAACCTTTGGTTTTCTGCCGCCCGCCACCACAGAACTAATATTTTCGCTTTCAGAAGCACCCATCTTTAACTCCAATAATTGATAAAAAACAGCCCAGCATTTTAACGTAAACATGCTTACATGACTACTGCGAATAGAGCTGCCTACACGCCTACACGCCTACAAACCCGAACCTGATGATAAGCGGGCGCGAGGTCTTAATCCCTTGACTCAGGTCAAAAATCTCGACAACTCATGATGGTCAAGCAAACTGTTCACAAACTAATAACGTCCGCTCTATGAACAACAGGATTACCCATCTAACACCGGCCCAAAACAAAAACCCCCAGGTGCATGAAATACCCAGGGGGTTTTAAAATAGCTCCTTACAAACGAAGCTACTAGCTGAAACTACCTAATACCACGCCTACGTACGGCAGCCGGTGAGAAGTAATTATCCTCTGCACGCCAGGCGAAATTTGGCGCACGATCTTTATCGATCATCAAAGCCATCATTCGGTGGGCATTAAAATCATAGGAAACTTCAGCTACACGGTTAGAAAAACCAGTTTCATAATACATGATGTTATGGTCTTCCCAGTGACGCCACAATTCACCTCGACGGTCATAGATATCTACCAGCATAACTTCCCACGAGTCCTCATCAAGGTAGTAGGTGCGTTTGCTATAAGCATGGCTGGTACCTTCCTTGAGATCCGATTCGATAACCCATACCCGGTGTAATTCATAGCGGGAATAATCCTGATTAAGACGACCATCTTCCCTGATGACTTTATCGGGGGTTGCATCCTGGGCGGCTAATTTATAAGGATTATAAGGCACGTACATTTCACGCTTGCCTACCAGCTTGTAGGTAAAGCGATCATTAGGGCCGTTAAAGCCATAGCCCTGATCGGTGGTACCCAGGCCATCACCTGCGGTGGTTGGGTTATCGTAAACGATCTGCGGTGCGCGTTTGACGCGGCGCTGACCAGGGCTGTAGGCCCAGGCCATACGGAAGTTTTCAGTAAAAGTAGGTGGCTCATGAACAAGGACTACCTGCCCCGCCAACTTTGCCGGTGCCGTCAGCACCTGAATATACAAAGTATTGTTATCTTCAGGCGTTGACCCAGGATCTTCATCAGTCAGCTCAGGATCACTCCACTTATAGTGAAAATTGACCTGCAGTTTGTTAACTACGTAGCTACCCGTGGTGCCAACCGCTATGGTGGTTTCCCGCGCATCGTACCAAACCGGCCGGGGCCGCGATGCCTGGTTCATAAACGCTTCGTTACCATCGTGAGGGATAGGAAAGGCCCAGGCCTTCCGGGTTCCGGTATAGCCGATCATGCCCATATGGAAGTCTTCGGCAATCACCAGCTCTGAACGATCCAGATTTTTCAGCGCTGCGTCATAAATATAAGGCTGATAGACCATTGAGCGACGGGTCGGGTAAATATTCATAAAAAATTCAGGATAGGTCTCGAACATGCGCTTCTGACCTTCTGACAATTTGTCCGCATGGTCCTGATAATTCTGCGGGGTGATTTTTAAGCGCGGCTCATCGCTAGCAAAAGGGTCGAGATGGAAACCACCCGGCTTGAAATCAGCGGGCGGAACAATCGGCTCATTCTTCCATTCCGGAATAGTGCCCTCTGCATTACCTGCACGGATAGCACCCGTTGGCGTCAGTTCGGTACCCTCAAGGCCAATTTTAGCCTTTTCTTCGGGCGTCACCGCTGCCATTGCAACACCGCTTACCAGGGCAACACTTATCCCAGCGGCCACCAAAAATGAGTTTTTAAACTTGTTCAATACAACCATAGTCATCTTGGTACTCCTCAGAAACTATATTTGAAAGTGGCGGACACATTGTCCCGGTCGGACCAGATATCTAACTTGCCTGGCCACCACGTAGCGGCCAGTTCGAGAGACATACGGCCCTGATAATCGAAGGTCACACCGGCACGAGCGGTGCGTTGATTCTTGAATAAACCACCTGTGTTGAAGGAGCTATAGCCTTCCACCTGATGAACCCAGACGAAAGTCGGCAGGACGTTCAAATTCCAGAATAAGTTGTTGTACTCGTAGGCAGCGACAATGGTGTAGCCCCAGGCAAAATCACTCGTGAAGCGATCCAGCTGGTCAACACCTGAGGCGTTTATCCCAACTCGGGCTGCACCTGCATCGGATAAGGGCGTTTTATCCGTTGGGTCGCCGTTGCTCTGACCCTCAGTCCACTCCATCTGCCAGTCAAACAAATAGGACTGTTTATCAGAGCCGAAGGGGCCACCACCGATGGAATAAGTCAGGTTACCCAACCAGGTATAAACATCGGAGTTTTCAGTTTCACAGCCAGGAATACCACCGACATCTGGGTATGTGGGTGTCCAGCTGGCGGGGAACGGCGCTGCACCAATGGCACCCAAGATGCCCGCCAGGCCGCTGAAGTTTTGACACTCTCTGGTATCCCAAAAATTTTCTCTCATATTCACTTCTGTCTGAAAAGAAACGCCGGAGTCGCCAAGCTCACCATTTAAAGAGATCGCGTAGGTATCCTGATCCTCTGCAAATACTTCGTGGTAACTGGCCATTATCCCAGTAGGCACAAGACCCACACCTGGTACCGGTGCAAAAACCTCGGTTCCATTAGGGTCATAATTAGCCTGTAAGAAGGGCTGTTGAGCGTGGCTGCGCACCCAGTAAACACCGAGATCCATGTTGTTGAAATCTTCGAGTATCTGATGAATAGCGATACCCCATTGCCCACCATTCTTGGGATTATCAGTACCGCGCTTGGTAATACCAGGTAAGCCGAGGTCCGGATTGAAGCCCGGCCCGATATTGTCAAAGGGGCTGAAATAACTACCGACGGGAGTAAACTGACTACGTCGCCAGTTCCACACGTAATAGGCTTCCAGGCTGGTGTTTTCGGTGATATCAAAATTCAGATAAACCATTTCCTGAGGCAAGAGGCGCTCCTTGACCTCAGTACCCGGAGTTGTGCGCTGAGCAAGGTTTTCAGGGTTAATCACAGTGCTAAGACCGCCACCCATAATGTTACTTTCACCCCAGTTGATCACCTGCTTACCAACTCGCAGGGTAAGTGGATGACCCGCGACGTCCAGATCACCGTAAATAAACAGATCGTATAAGGTAAACTGATCATATTCATTACGTGCGCCCTGAGGTATACCGTCTAAAGCACCCTGCGTTGCACCTGCACCGGTAAAGCCACTACAGTTGGTACATTTGTTAGAGCCGTCTCTCATTTCGAAGTCATAGAGATAGCCAAAACGAGCAAAGGCACCCCAATTGCCCTGCCTAATACCCGCATCCGTGATAAAAGACAGTGGCGCAGAATAAACTTCACCAGCATCCTGAAAGATGTTGGCTCGGCCACTGGGTGTTTTGGACAGGTCATCAGCGCTTGTCGTGGTCATCGCGACGCTTGCGCTAACCGTGGTATCTATAAAACCACTGGTACTCGGATCATCAAACTTCAGCTCAAAGGCGCTTGCATCTCCGGCTATCAGCGCCAGACTACAAAGCGCCGGGTTTACCAATTTTCTTTTTAAGCCATTAATTTTTATCAAAACTTACCCCCTCTAAAATGCTTATTAATTTTTTGGTAATCAATTATTAACTACTGAACTAAACTAGTTGGTATCTTAATTTTCTGGTCGTCAACTAAACAAACGTCACTGCAACGCCCACACGCCTTAGGTGTGTTGTTTAGCTTCTCAAAGCCTACTTCAGAACTGCTTCCTGAAAATTAAATATACTGAAAAGAGGCTCAAACAACTGACTTAAGACAAACAAACCGCACAAAATTAGGCTAACGTTGACACGCGAAACCAATACATGGATCTGGAAAAAAGGGGAGCACGGCAAACACGCCAGTCGACATATTCGACATATTCGACATATGGGAAACATACGATGGAAATCCCCTCAATTGTTACAGCTACTTCTAACGACTACAGAGGTCAAAGACATTTAGCGCTTATTTCAGCGCCGTTAACATATTCACCTGACATATTTATGTCAACGCTTTGACCCTATCTGCAAGTGTCATAAACGGTGCTTATACTGACAATGAATTAACTTATTTCTAAAATCACGTGTGTTGCTTTCTACCAGGCAATGCAAGTACCTGTCTTCCACAAGCGGCTTAATTCGCAAATTGATACGGGATGGTGTTCTACAGTGGACGACAGGCTGATTCACCATAAAAAAACCCCCGTAACGTTAAACGCTACGGGGGTTTCGAGAACGACTTAAAGTAAAGAAATTACCTTGTCATATTTTATCGGGCAAGTTAACGAATACCACGCCGCCGTACCGAGGCCGGGGTAAAGTAAACATCTGGGGCACGCCAGTCAAAGTTAGGCGCTGTCTTCTTATCCATCATCAAGGCCAGCATTCGGTGGGCATTCAGATCATAGGAAATCTCACCGACCCGATTTGTCATACCTTCATCGTAGTACATCAGCGTGTGTTCTTCCCAATGACGCCACAGATTACCACGGCGGTCATAGAGATCGGCCAGAGAAACCTCCCAGGAGTCTTCATCATAGTACCAGACCCGCTTACCATAAGCGTGGTTAGTGCCTTCCTTGAGCGTCGCTTCAACCACCCAGACACGGTGCAATT
Organism: Porticoccaceae bacterium; assembly: GCA_019090225.1. GTDB lineage: Bacteria > Pseudomonadota > Gammaproteobacteria > Pseudomonadales > Porticoccaceae > HB2-32-21. The sequence goes on along the minus strand of JAHRWI010000069.1, from coordinate 2,417 downwards.
CGTAGCGCGTGTAATCCTGATTTAATCGACCATCAGGCTTGATCAGAACTTCAGTCGTCGCTTCCTTGCTAGCCAGCTTATACGGGTTATAGGGCACATATACTTCCCGCTTACCCAGGAACTTGTAACTAAATCGATCATTCGGGCCATTAAAACCATAAGCATTGTCCGTGGTACCCAGACCATCACCAGCAGTCACAGGATTATCATGAATGATTTGCGGTGCCCGCTTCACTCGTCGCTGACCAGGACTATAGACCCAGGCCTTGCGGTAGTTGCCAACAAAGGTAGTCGGCTCCAGTGCGAGCACTACCTGACCGGCCACTTTGGCGGGGGAGGTCAGTACCTGAGCGTAAAGGATGGTGTAATCAGCGGGATCAGCAGCGGGATCATCATCAGGGATCTCAGGATCACTCCACGTGATATGCCAGTTCACCTGCAGCTTGTTAGTCACATAGTCACCGGTGCTTGCCACCGGAATTGTGGTTTCTTTGGCATCGTACCAGATCAATCGGGGCCGCGACTGCTGGTTCAACACCATTTCTTCTGCCGAATGGGGTATTGGGAAAGCCCAGGCCTTTCTGGCACCCTTGAAGCCATACATGCCCATGTCTATATTGGGGTCGAAAACATATTCCGCTCGATCCAGGTTCTTCATCGCCGCTTCATTGATATGAGACGCGAAAACTGCGGAACGTCGGGTCGGGTAGATATTCATAAAAAAGTCAGAGTAGGTCTGAAACATCAGTTTCTGACCTTCCGAAAGCTTGTCGGCATGCTCCTGATAATTCTGTGCGGTGATGGTGAAGCGAACCTCATCATCGGCAAAAGGATCGGGTAGAAAGCCACCACGCACGTAACCCGCAGGCGCCTTAACCCGTTCATTCTTCCACTCAGGGATCGTACCTTCGGCATTACCCGCCCGAATCGCTCCGGCTGGTGTCAGCGTGCCGCTATCAATGCCAATACTGGCCCGCTCTTCTGGTGTGATTGCGGCATTGGCAGTACTGCTTAGGAGAGCAAAAGCTCCCACCGCCATCAAAGCCCCACTGACAGCCCCAGAAAAGACAATGGCTTTTTTTAGCTTATTTATTGTATTCATGGTCATCTTCTCATACCCCTCAAAAACTGTATTTAAAAGTAGCAGAAACATTATCTCGATCAGACCAGGTGCCTTCTTTGCCGGGCCACCATGCCGCGCCCAACTGCAGAGACATATTGTTCTGATAGTCAAAGGTGACACTGGCAGAAACCGTGCGCTGATTCTCCACCAACGCGCCGCTATTAAAGGTTTCATAACCCTCCACATTGTGAATCCAGACAATACGCGGGGTGACGTTGATATTGGCGAAGACGTCGTTATAGGTGAAAGACACCAGTGCCACATAGCCCCAGGCAAAATCAGTCACCAGACGATCTAGCTGATCAACACCGGGAGAACGCTCTGCGCCGTGAGCAATCGGGCTTGTTGGACTCGCGATTGATACTTTATCAGTCAGATCACCACGGCTCTGATTCTCAGTCCATTGCAGCTGCCAATCAAACAGATAGGTATGGCTATCGGCGCCAAACAAACCTCCACCGCCAGATAAGAGCAAGCTACCCAGCCAGGTATAAACATCGTTATTTTCGTTTTCACAGCCTGGTACGCCGCCTGTATCAGGGTAATTAGGTGTCCAGGAAGTAGGGAATGGTGCAGCGCCAATGGCACCCAGGATACCGGACAAGCCAAAGTTATTCGCACATTCTCGAGTATCCCAAAAATTTTCCCGCATATTGACCTCAGTCTGGAACTGCATACCGGTATTACCCACCTCTCCCGCCAGGGAAATAGCGTAGGTATCCTGATCTTCAGAAAAAACTTCGTGGTAGCTAGTAAACAGCCCGGGAATCACTGCAGGTCCAGAAGGATCATAATTGGCCTGTAAAAAAGGCTGTTGAGCGTGACTGCGCACCCAGTAGACACCCAGGTCCATATCATTCATACCAGCAAAGACATGGTGCATGGCGAGGCCCCACTGACCACCCCTGCTGGGTTTATCACTGCCCCGCTTCTCTACACCGGGTACATTCAAATCCGGATTAAAACCCTGACCTAAAAAGTCAAAGGGACTGAAGAAACTGCCCACCGGAATAAACTGACTGCGTCGCCAGTTCCAGACGTAGTAAGCCTCGATACTGGTGTACTCGGAAACGCCGTAATTAAAGTAAACCATCTCCTGGGGAAGCAGGGTTTCCTTAACTTCGGTACCCGGCGTGGTCCGCTTGACGAGATCCTCAGGGTTGATCACCGTGCTGATACCACCACCCATGATGCTACTTTCACCCCAGTTGACCACTTGTTTACCGATCCGGAGGGAAGCCAGGTGGCCGGATAGCTCTAAATCACCATAGATAAACAGATCGTACAAGGTGAA
>JAHRWI010000068.1 GCA_019090225.1 Porticoccaceae bacterium | reverse complement strand
GGTGGGCCGAAAGGTTTCCTCGTTCTGAGCAATGGGTTCCAGCTCATCGAGTTTGGCGTAGATGCGGGCGAGATCGTCAGGGTTGCGGGCGCGGAAATATTGCCCGCCGGTGAGCTGGGCAATGCTGGTTAAGGTGTCTTCATCAAGATCAACGGATGGATTCACTCGGCGGGTGCCGAATAAAGTGCGCTGTAATACCTCGTCGGCACCGACGCCAATAGTATAAATTTTGACGTGGTAGGCGGCAGCTAATTGCGCAGCTTTGAGGGGTTCGACTTCCCCCGAAGTGTTCGCGCCGTCGGTTAACAGTATGACCACGCGGGCATTTTCCGGGCGGTCCTTGAGGCGTTTTACCGAGAGGCCAATAGCATCACCAATGGCCGTACCTTTGCCCGCGAAGCCGATTAGGGCCTCCTGTAATAGCGTATTAATGGTAAGCCGGTCAAAGGTGAGTGGTGCCTGGAGATAGGCATTGCTGCCGAACAGCACGAGACCAAGCCGATCGCCACTACGCCGTTGGACAAAATCGCCGACCACAGATTTGACCACGGTGAGCCTATCGATAAGCTTATTGCCGACCTTCATATCGGCTTCTTCCATACTTCCGGAAATATCGACGGCGAGTAATAAATCCCGGCCAGTAGTAGGCAGTGCGATGGGCTCACCAATCCACTGGGGACGACTAGCGGACACCACGAGGGCGAGCCATATCAAGGTCAGCAATATCCAACTTAGCCAATGCTTAATACCGGCAGCACTCGTTGAGCTATCCTCGCTGACATCACCATAACCAGGTACGAGCAGTGCTGCACTTTGCCTGCTCACTGGCTTGCGCCACCAACGGTACAGCCAGGGCAGGGGTGCCAGGCTCAGCATCCAGGGCCAGATTAACGTTAGCATTGTTTAATACCGCGCTTTAAGTAACGCCTGGCGGCTGCGTACAGTTGTTCGGTTTGCTCTGTTTTTAGCGGTTCTGGGTTTTGTTGGTAGAGCAGCCCTTCGATAGCCGCAAGGCTAAGGAGCTTTGAGAGATCACCGCCGACACTATGGTCGAGCATTTTGAATACCTGATTTGAGCTAATAGCTTTGAGCTGCTGATCTTCATGTTCTTCAACAAGGCTATCAGGAGAGACTTTTGAATCGTCGTTTTTAGCCTTGTTATCAACATCATTCAGGTCGCTACTAAGCTTGCTACTTAAATAGGCACGCCGAATAAGTGTAAATAGATCTTCTACAAATTGACGATCACCATTTTTTAACTGGTAGCTTTCCCAGCATCTGGTGAGCAGATCCTGAGCCTGTCGGCGGAAATACTGTTGCCGCCGACGCCTGACTAAATATCGAATGGTGAATGCAATCGATACGAGTAGGACCAGCGTTAATATCCACCAACCCGGTGCTGGGGGCCACCAGCCAATGGCTTCGGGTAGATGGATGTCCCGTAATTGCGCGAGGGGATCCTGGTTCAACGGGACCTCCTCCGGGCGGCTCGGTTGCCGTAAACGGTTTGCAGCAGGGGTATCACAGCCTGTCCGGTGCGAATGGGCAAGTAGGTGGCGCGCAATTTGGTGGCAGTTTGTTCCAGTGTTTTAGTCTGCTGTTGTTTGCGTAGCTCGAAAGCTTTGCGAAGCTTGGTATCACGGGTGTTAAGCGTGAAGCGGCGTAGACCATCGCTGACCGAATAAGTCCCGGCCGGGGGCAGAGTGATATCCAGATCATCGGAGATATGACAGAGCGTCACATCGCAGTGTCGGCTCAGTTCAAAGAGATGGCGCTCTCCATCCCGATCAAAATCGTAGAAGTCACTGACGATGACCACCGCTGAACCAGGGTGGGCGACGCGGCGAGTATGTTCGAGGATTTGAGTCAGCGAATAATTATCTGGCTGGCGCTGAATCAGCGAGGCGCTGGTATCGGCAAGAGTTTTAATCAGTTGTAGGACGCTGTGGTGACTGCGTCTGGCTCTAATATCTCGTTGGCCTGTGGGGGCAAAGACCAGCCCGCCGATACGGTCGCCCGCGTTTAAGGCTGCCCAGGCCAGCGCGGCAGTGACTTCGCAGGCGGTGACCGATTTGGTTTTCTGGCTGCCGAAAAACATGGTTTGGCGCAAATCACATACCAGCATCACCGGGCGTTCGCGTTCTTCTCGAAACACTTTGGTGTGGGTTTGAGTGGTGCGGGCGGTGACCCGCCAGTCGATGGTACGGCCGTCATCGCCGGGTTGATAAGGTCGGACTTCGTCAAAATCCATACCGCGACCACGGAGTTGAGAGCGATGCCCGCCAGCCATAATGGCCCGGGGTGGCAGTCGCGGAAACAGGGTCAGTTCTTTGGCGGCATGGCGCAGGCGCACCAGAGCTGTCGTGGAGGCTGCAACGTTGGGTGGTAACTGATCTGGAAGACTGCTTGTCGGGTTTAGCGCCGGACTGGGCGTAGGACTCAGTGTTGGAGTCGGAGTCAGCCTACCAGAGGTCTTATCTGAAATTCCTGGCTCGGGCATATCAGGCGGAGGGCACACTCGCGATCAATGCGTCGATGACCTGGTCTGCGGTGACGCCGTTGGCTTCGGCCTCGAAACTGAGGATCAGTCTGTGGCGGAGTATGTCCGGGGTGACGGCTCGAATATCGTCGGGAGTCACGAAATCCCGACCATCAAGCCAGGCGTGGGTGCGGCTGCAACGGTCGATGGCAATGGTGGCGCGGGGGCTGGCACCGTATTCGAGCCAGGAACCTAACTCATCACCATAGGCTTCGGGCTTGCGTGTGGCATTGATCAGCTGGACTAAATATTCTTCAACATTGTCAGCCATGTATACGCCTAACACCGTTTTTCGTACCGCCAGAATAGTCTCTGCGCTGACCTGAGGTGGCTCGCTTACTGGTTCGCCAGAGGCTTCGTTGCGAACCAGTTGCAAAATTTTGTGCTCTGCTTCCGCACTGGGATAGTCGACTTTCACGTGCATCAGAAAGCGATCCAGCTGAGCTTCGGGTAAGGGATAGGTACCTTCCTGCTCAATGGGATTTTGCGTGGCCATCACCAGGAACAGTTGGGGCAATGGGTAAGTGTTGCTGCCGACGCTGACGTGCCTTTCGGCCATGGCTTCGAGGAGGGCAGACTGGACTTTCGCCGGTGCTCGGTTAATTTCGTCGGCGAGAATCAAGTTGTGAAAGATCGGCCCAGCCTGAAACTCAAAACTACCGTGTTCGGGTCGATAAATATCACTGCCGGTAATGTCGGCAGGCAGAAGATCCGGCGTAAACTGGATACGCTGAAAATCCCCTTCGATGGCAGTTGCCAGGGTGTGAATGGATTTGGTCTTTGCAAGGCCCGGTGCGCCTTCTACCAGAAGGTGACCATCGGCCAGCAGGGCCATGGTCAGCCGGCGGGATAAGGTTGGTTGGCCGACGATGCATTCGTCAAGATAGTGGACGAGAGATTGTATTTGTTCGAAGTGACTGCTTTCGTTCATCGTTTAATATCAGATCCTGTAACTGTCGAATGGCAATGGATATTTTATCAGCGCCGATTGTAAAGGGTCTATTGACTCATGGGTGAAAATTGTTTCTAAACTAATCAATGATTGTTTACTCGCCTGCTTATGACGAGTCGGTCTTATTTTGGTTCCCTTGCCCGAGGCCTTGATTTATCCTTGCCGCCCCAATTATCGTCATCCTAATTAAAGCGGAGGCACCATGTATCGCATTGCGCGCGCCGCGCTGTTTCAGTTGCCGCCGGAAAGCTCTCATCATCTGTCGCTAGCCAGTATTTCTGTCGCTGAACGCCTGGGTCTGTTGCGGGCTTACACAAAGAGTCGACCACAACACCCTGTCAAAGCCATGGGCCTGGACTTCATTAATCCCCTTGGTCTGGCCGCTGGGCTTGATAAAAACGGCGATTACTTTAATGGGCTCGGGGCGCTGGGCTTTGGCTTTATTGAAATCGGTACCGTTACACCACGCCCACAGTCGGGTAATCCTAAACCGCGTCTGTTCCGGCTGCCCGAACACCAGGCCATTATCAATCGAATGGGTTTTAACAACCTGGGCGTTGATCATCTTGTCGAGCAGGTTAAAGCTCGTAGATACGAGGGTGTTCTGGGTATCAATATTGGTAAGAATTTAAGCACCCCGGTCGCCGATGCGGTAGACGATTACTGCATTTGCATGGACAAGGTCTATGCAAATGCAGATTACATCGCCATCAATATCAGCTCGCCCAACACGCCAGGACTGAGAGACTTGCAAAACAAAGAGCAACTCGAAGGTTTGCTTCGTGCTTTGAAAGACAAGCAGGCTCGTCTCGCCGATCAACATGGTCGCTATGTTCCCCTGGCGGTGAAGATTGCGCCGGATCAAAGCAGTGAAGGCCTGGTCGAGCTGGCTGAGGCGCTAATGAAGAACAAGATTGATGGCGTTATTGCAACGAATACCACCCTGTCGCGAGAGGGTGTAGAGAGTCATCGTTATGGCGGTGAGCAGGGCGGTTTGAGTGGGGCACCTCTGGAAAGTAAAGCGACCCAGGTGATCGGCGAGCTGGCAAAAATATTGGACGGTGCCTTACCCATTATTGGCGTCGGTGGCATCGGCAGTGGTGCGGATGCTGCAAAGAAAATGGCCGCTGGAGCGAGCCTGGTGGAGATTTACAGCGGCTTTATCTACCGTGGTCCGGGTTTAATCAAGGAAATGGCCGAAGCCATCAATAGGCTTTCACCTTGATTAGCTGGCTTTGAACTTAAACGCTGACAGGACGCTTGTTAGCTCAGATACTAGTTTTGACCTTTAAAAATCAGTGCATGGCCATTATTTTCTGTTGACTGGTTTGGGTGCTCATGCCGTCGAGATGATCGTCGTGGCCCTCCTGCCAGCCATTGAGCCATTCCCGTGCGGTCAGGGTGCCTTCCTGAAAAGGGCAGCCCTCTTCTGATCGGCCCTGGTAACCTACCTGGTAACCTTTGCTGAATGCACGTTGGGAGATGTCTCGTTTTTGTCTTTTCATTTAGCCGTACTCCGTCGCTTTAAAAGGTAAACTATGGTTTTTTAGAACTATGGTTTTTAGAGCCATGGTTTATTAGAAGACAGCAGCCTGCGGTTTGTATCAAATTGCGCTGTTGCTGGTTTCGGTTCAACAATTTTAAGCTGACCTCAGTTCACCAAATCGAAGTGGGTCTGTCGAGTGTTTTGTTAGTCTAAGACCCCGGGGTTTTAATACTCTGGGGTAATCAAAGACCTAGAGTAAATTATGCTGTCTAGCTGGTTTGTTAGTTGTACCAAAGGCTTGCAAGGGATTCTTCTCGAAGAACTTAAGTCTATGGGTGTCAAGAACACGAAAGAAACTGTCGCTGGTGTTGAGTTCCGGGATGAATTGGCGGCTGCCTATAAGGTGTGTTTGTGGTAGCGTTTAGCCAACCGGGTATTTCTGCCGCTGAGCACCTTTCCGGTCGAGGATGCTGATGAATTGTATCAGGGGGCCCATGATATCCCCTGGGATCAGCATTTCGATGTGAACACTACCATTGCTGTTGATTTTGTTGGCATGGGGCCGGGTATCGACAATACTCAGTTTGGTGCCCAGCGCGTTAAAGATGGTGTGGTCGATTATTTTCGCGAGCGTTGCGGGCAGCGGCCCAACGTCCAGCCCCGCAGCCCGGATATTCGTATCAATGCCCGTTTTGCCCGAGGTAAGGCGGTGTTGAGTCTGGATTTTTCTGGTGAAAGTTTGCACCGGCGGGGCTACCGTACGGTCAATACCCGCGCGCCTTTAAAAGAGAATTTAGCCGCCGCTCTTCTGGTGCGAGCCGGTTGGCCGGATCAGCAATATATGACGCTGATTGACCCTATGTGCGGCAGCGGAACGCTACTGGTTGAGGCAGCCATGATGGCGGCGGATATCGCACCGGGCCTGGCACGTAGCCAGTATGGCTTCTCCCACTGGTTGGGGCATCGTCCCGAGCTTTGGGATGAACTGCTCGGCCAGGCAAAGCAGCGCCGGGAGCAAGGTTTGGCAAAGAGTCTCCCTGACATCATTGGGTATGACCGGGATGAGCAGGCGGTCAATGCGGCAAAGGTTAACATTGGTACTGCGGGTCTAAGCGAGTACATCAGCGTTAGTAAACAGCCTTTGGCGGAGTTGGGGCAGTCTTTTTCCAGCAAAGATAAAAGTCGTGGCTTAGTTATCACCAATCCACCCTATGGTGCTCGAATGGGCGAGCAGAAACAACTCAGGCCGCTGTATGCAAGTCTCGGCAGCCTGCTGAAACAACATTTTGGTGGCTGGCGAGCAGCGGTCTTTTCAGCCAACGAAACCCTGTGTTTTGAGCTGGGCTTGCGGGCCAATAAGCAATACAAATTATTTAATGGTGCCTTGCCTGCCAAGCTGCTCTTGTTCGATGTATTTGCAGATGAGAGTGGTGCATCGCCGGCCGGAGACTCGTGGCCTAAGCCAGTGGCCAAAGGTGTTAAGCCAGTGGCTGAAGATAAGGCGATCCACAAACAAGCCTTGTCTGATGGGGCCACTATGCTGGCCAACCGCTTACGCAAGAATCAACGTAAATTACGTGGCTGGCTACGCTCAGCTCACATCGAATGCTATCGTCTTTATGATGCGGATTTACCCGAATATGCGGTTGCGATCGACCGCTATGGTGATGCCATCTATGTTCAGGAGTATGCCCCGCCGGCCAGTATTGATGCAGCCAGTGCCGCGCGGCATATCGAAGAGGTTCGTGAGGCAGTCATAGAGGTGATGCAGCCAATGCCAGGTAGATTGTTCTTTAAACAACGCCAACGCCAACGTGGCGATCAGCAATATGAACGCTCAAGTGAGGGGGACGGTACTGGGGTCTTCACTGTGGCGGAAAGCGTGACAGAAAGTGGTGCGAAGTTTGAGGTCGATTTGACCAAATACCTGGATACCGGTTTGTTTCTTGATCATCGACCGATACGGCAGCTGCTGGCCAAAGCCTGCGCAGGCAAAACCTTTTTAAACCTGTTCTGTTACACCGCCAGTGCCACGGTTTGTGCAGCCATTGGTGGTGCGACACAAAGCCTCAGTATTGACATGTCGAATACCTACCTGGACTGGGCAAAGCGGAATTTCGGACTTAACAACATCGACCCGAATCAACATCAACTGCTCCGAGCCGATTGCCTGGCGTGGCTGGAGAAGGGCGGCGACGGCAATCGTTACGAGGTGATTTTTCTTGATCCGCCGACATTTTCCAATTCAAAGAAAATGGACAATGTGTTGGATATTCAGAGGGATCACGAGATATTGATTCGACAGGCAATGAACTTGGTGGCCGAGGGCGGCTTGTTGATTTTTTCAACGAACCTACGGCGTTTTAAAATGGCAGAAAGTATCGTAGCGGACTTCACCGCCGAAAATATCACTGGGCAAAGCATAGATAAAGACTTTGAGCGGCGGGCTAATATCCACCATTGCTGGGCCATTCAATCCAGCTCGCAACCAGCTCACAAACTGCTTACAACAAGCTTACAGTCAACAGGGAAGCTCGATGGCAAATAGTGATACTCAGGCAGTACTCACCCTGTATACCGGAGAGGGTTGTCATTTGTGCGGTCTGGCGCGGGATATTCTCGAGGAAGTATTAGGTATGAGTGGCGCAGGGGCCTATGAAGTGGTCAGTATTACCGGTGATGACACATTGATGGCCGCTTACGGAGAACGTATTCCGGTGGTTAAGAATATAGGTGGGCAGGAAAAAGGTTGGCCGTTTACTGCTGGGCAGGTCAGAAGAATGCTCTAGTTTCTTGCATTCACTGGTTTTGGAAGACCGGAAATAGCACTTGTTGATTATCGGTTATCCGGGTGAGGCTTATCGACGATCTTATTGAGAGAGGCGGTTCTTGTCCGGCCATAACTTAGCCGTTTGAAGGCTCCTACGGCCCGCTCAATGCAGTGGAGTGAAGTTTCGATGGCGAATTGGGAGGTTGTTCCTTGTCGGTTTATGTTAGAATTTCAAGGACGATTTAAGGGTAATATTTAGTCCAGTCGAGCACCCAACTAGACCAGTATTAGCTTCTGCAATTACTGGCTTTGACAAGTCCGCAAATATAATTACAGGTTAAAAGTTGATGCTCGGAATAAATCAAGACTTGCGCTCAGTCGCCCTGTTTGGTGTTATTTCGGCATTGGTTATATGGTTATTGTCCAGTTTCAATGTTTTTGATTCTTTGAATACTCGTCTATACGAACTGAGTTCCCCTGTTTTCTTCGATGCGCCTGAACCCCAGGTTGTCAGTCTTGCCGTAGATCAGCAACATATGGCTAATGAGGTAGAGTTCTCGAAACTTATTGCTAAGCTTCAGGCGTTTTCGCCTGGGCGTCTGTTGCTGCTCACCGATGGTTTTAATCTACCACCAAATTTTGATGTTTCGATGGCAGGGCTTGCAATAGTGCCTTTGTTACAGCACTCAACAGATTATATGGGAGATAAGCGCCTGTCGCTAACTAGACAGCTTGCAAAGTTTCCGCCTGGCCAAGTCGCGATACCTTCATTGGGACAAGGGGGTATGCTTCGTTCGGCAATATTCAATTACCGGGATCCTAATGGTCAAAGCTTCAGTAGCTTTTTATTGGATTTCGAATCGCCAGCTTCGAATAAATCTGAATTTTTAATTAACTTCGACAAGATGCCTGTATACATTCCGGAAATAACCAGTGAGCAGGTATTGCAGGATAAGATAATAGCGCAGCTAGTCAGGGGTAAACTAGTGCTTATGGGGAGTGGATACATTGCCTCCCAATCGATACTGGAAAGGCCCGGAGCGGACGATAATATGGGGATTACTGTTCT